>WQWD01000027.1 GCA_009785545.1 Treponema sp.
AACTCCGTTAATTGCCGCTTTCATTCCGCTTGTACCTGACGCTTCCATTGGACGGCGAGGAGTGTTCAGCCACACATCACCGCCAGAGATCAAATACTTTGCCACGTTCATATCGTAATTTTCGACAAATACAATGCGGTTTGTAACGCCGTATTTTTCGGCAAAGTGGATTAATTCACGGATAAGCTCTTTGCCGGGCATATCGTGAGGATGTGCTTTACCAGAAAAAATCAATTGTACGGGATAATCGTTGTTTTTAACAAGCCGAATTAAACGTTCGGGATCACGAAGGAGTAAATTGCCTCGTTTGTATGTGGCAAAACGGCGAGCAAAACAAATGGTCAAAGCAGAAGGGGAAAGCGCATCATCCGCCTGACTCATGCGGCGTGTATCTGCTCCTGTTCTGGTGTGCTGTTCATGGATACGTTCACGCACAAAAGCAACCAACCGCTCACGACGGCGCTCGTGAGTACGCCAAAGTTCTTCGTCAGAAATACGATGGATACGCTCCCAAATAGCCAGCTCTGTCGGCTTTTCTTCAAAGTTTGGACCAAGATAACGATCCAGCAAGTCCAGCATACCAGATGAAATCCATGTACGAGGATGAACGCCGTTTGTAACGTGCCCGATGGGTACTTCGTCAAGCGGAAGCCCCGGCCACATATCTTTCCACATATCCCGAGACACAACACCGTGAAGCCTGGCAACACCATTGGCATAAGCCGCCATCTTTAGCGCCAGAACTGTTAAACAGAAAGTTTCACGTTCATCATGAATATTAACTCTGCCCAGCCCAAGGAATTCTTTCCATGAGATACCAAGCACTTGTGTCCAGCCGCGAAAATATTTTTCCATCATGGCAAGATCAAATCGTTCATTTCCTGCAGGAACCGGCGTGTGAGTCGTGAACAAATTCGTAGGCCAAACAACTTCGCTCGCTTCATGAAAAGTGAAATTGTTCTCTATCATGATTTCACGGATTCGCTCAAACACGAGGAATGCCGAATGTCCTTCGTTCATGTGAGTTGCGGCAGGGTTGATACCAAGCGCCCTCAACGCACGAATACCGCCGATACCAAGCAGGATTTCCTGTTGTATGCGGGTTTCTTTATCGCCGCCATACAATGCCGCTGTAATATTGCGGATATCCTGTGTATTTTCTTCGATATTTGTATCGAGCAGATACAACGAAGTGCGGCCGACTTTTACTTCCCAGATTTGAGCAACAGCCTGACGCCCCGCCAAATCTACGGATATTTTGATCGGCTGACCGTCCTTGCCGTTTTTTCTCTCTACCGGCATATTGTACCAGTCGTTTTCGAGATAACTTTCCTGTTGGTAACCATCGGCATTGAGCATTTGTTTGAAATAACCTTGTCGATACAAAAGCCCGACACCGACCAACGGCAGACCCATATCCGAAGACGCCTTCATGTGATCGCCAGAAAGAATCCCAAGACCGCCAGAATAGATTGGCAGAGAAGCGTCCATGCCGTATTCCATTGAAAAATATGCTACAACGTCTTTGTGGCCTCCGCGATACCATGTATCGCCCTTTTTGTAGAGCTGAAACCTATCGTAAACTTCTTTAAGAGCCGCAAGGTAAGAATCGTCATTTGCGGTTTGTGCAAGCCGTTCCTGACTAACCATTCCCAACAAGCGTACCGGGCTTTGCCGTGAATTAATCCAGGCATCATAATCCAGCCTGATAAAAAGCTGAACCGCATCATAATTCCATGATAACCAAAGATTGCGGGCAATCTCTTCCAAAGGCTTCAACGCCGCCGGAAGTTTTGGTTTAACTGTATACGTTGATATATTCATACTATAAGTTTAGGTGCGGATTTGCTTTCTGTCAACTGAAATAGTGTTATATTTTGAATAAGTTTTTTTCTTGCAGAATCAATATATATAGAGTATAATTCGTGTAGAAGCAAGCTTACTATCAATACATGGCGTAAACTTGCACATCCAGGAGATACAATGGGTAAAGTCAGTGGAGTTCATGCACCGCATTTAAAAAACACCGCTTCATTGGTTCCAGAGATTTTGCCGATTCCGGCGGAAGTCAGGCTTCCGATGTCTATGCACGCAGGGAAAGCGGCGATTCCTGTCGTTGCTGTTGGAGATTATGTCAAAGTGGGGCAAGTTATCGGTGAAGCCGACGGGTTTGTTTCATCGCCTGTTCATGCCAGTGTTTCCGGGACGGTTAAAAGTATAGATACTACCAATGCCATAACCGGGGAAAAAGCAGTTTCGATTGTTATCACTTCCGATGGAAACCAAACACCTTGGGAAGGGATAAGACCGCCTCAGGTGACAAACCTTGCCGAATTTTTGGAAGCAGTCAGGAACTCGGGAGTTGTCGGGCTTGGCGGAGCGGGTTACCCCACAGCACCGAAACTTACGCTTAAAGAAACGCAAAAACTTGACTATATTTTAGTTAACGGAGCAGAGTGTGAGCCGTATATAACTTCTGATACCAGAACGATGTTAGACGAAACTGATCATGTTTGGGATGGTGTTCTACTTATGAAAGAGTACCTTAAACCCAAAGACATCATCATTTGCATAGAAAATAATAAACCAGAAGCTATCAAAAAGTTAAAAGAACTTTGCGCTAAGGTTGAGTTTGACGGCTCAACAAGGTTATCTGTTCGTGTGCTTCCGTCTTTGTATCCGCAAGGCGAGCGAAAGGTGCTTGTTTACAATGTTACAGGACGGATAGTGCCTGAGGGCGGACGCTTGCCCGATGTCGGGTGTATCGTAGTAAATTGCACTACAGTCGCTGTTTTTGCAAAGTATATAAAAACGGGCAACCCCCTCATTTCCAAGTGCGTAACAGTAGACGGATCGGCTGTCAAAAAACCCAAAAATATAATAACACCGATTGGTGCTTCGGTTCGGGATATTTTTGAATACTGCGGCGGTTTGATTTCTGATGGCAAGCTCAATGATAACATAAAAAAAGTTACACTTGGCGGCCCGATGATGGGTGTCGCTATTCCAAATATCGATATTCCTGTCGTGAAAATTACAAATGCCATACTTGCTTTTTCGGCGAAGGATGCACAGCGGCCAGAACCTACAGCTTGTATAAAATGCGGAAGATGTATTACGCAATGTCCCATGAGTTTGATGCCGTCTTCTGCCGAAAATGCGTTTGAGCTTAAAAAGCCAGAGCTGCTTAAAAAGTTAAAAGTGAATATGTGTGTTGAGTGTGCTTGCTGTGAGTTTATCTGTCCGGCAAAGCGTCCGCTTTTGCAGGTTATGACATTATCAAAAAATATTTTATGGGAATATGAACAAGCGATGAAACAAAAGGAGGCAAAATAATGAGCAATAGCGTGAATATGATTGTTTCACCTGCGCCTCATATACGGGAAAAAATAACGACAAACCGTATCATGCTTGATGTGATAATTGCGTTGTCTCCCTCTTTTGTTATTGCGGTTTGGGTGTTTGGGCTGAGAGCTGCGCTTGTTACCGGAGTTTGTGTTGCTGCCTGTGTTTTTTTTGAGTGGGCATACGAAAAATTTTTAAAACGCAAAAATACAATCGGTGATTTGTCGGCAGTATTAACAGGTATATTGCTCGCTTTTAATTTGCCCGTAACGATCCCTCTTTGGCAGGCGGTATTCGGCTGTTTTATAGCGATAATTCTTGTCAAACAGCTCTTTGGCGGATTGGGAAAAAACTTCGCCAACCCTGCGATTACAGCTCGTGTCATAATGCTTTTGGCATTTCCTGCCGCAATGACAACATGGGTGCTGCCGTTTTGGGGAGCAGCGGCTGATGTTATTACCTTTCCAACCCCGCTTGATGCAGTTACTGCGGCAACCACTCTTGACGGGTTAACCGGCGCAACTCCGCTTGTTGCTCTTTTGCAAATGTTCAGAGGAGAGGCCTTTGAAGCTCTGCCAAGTATGTGGAATCTGTTTTTGGGTGTGCATGGCGGCTCGTTAGGCGAAACAAGCGAACTTGCTCTTTTAATTGGCGGTTTATATCTTATTATTCGCAGGGTCATTACATGGCACGTGCCTGTTACATTCATCGCAACAGTTTTTATTTTAACAACTGTAATAGGCGGTTTTAACTTTGAATTTGGTCTTCTCCATATGTTAACAGGCGGTTTATTTTTAGGTGCAATATTCATGGCAACCGATTATGTCACGTCTCCTCAGACAAACTTGGGGCGTGCGATATTTGGTATCGGCTGCGGATTGATTACTGTTTTAATCAGGCTTTACGGAAATTATCCAGAGGGAGTTTCTTTTGCGATCCTTTTAATGAATATGATTGTTCCTTTTATAAATAAAATTTCCTGTAAAAAAGCATTGGGAGAATTGAAGTCATGAAAATACGAAAAGATGTCGTTGTATCAATACTTGTCCTGACTTTTATTTGTTTTTTTGTTTCTGGAGTGCTGGCTGGTTTAAATAATATTACATACCCCGTAATAGCAAGAGGAGCTGCTCAACGCACTTATGAGGCAAGAAAGGCAATTATCCCTTCGGCTGATTATTTTGAACAATTAGATATTGCGAATTTAAGAATAAGCGGACTCCCCGAATCAATCTCCGAAGTTTACAGAGCGGCAAATGATACCGGGTATATCTTTACAATATCGGTAAGGGGATTTGGCGGAAACATGACACTGCTTTGCGGAGTAGACATGGACGGAAGAATAATAAAAGCAATTGTTTTGTCTCATTCGGAAACAATTTCATTTTTTAACAGAGTTTTTAACGAACGCCACAGAGATCTTTATTGGGGCAGAAACAAAAATGAAATTGAAAATATTGACGCAGTTTCAGGAGCGACAATTACATCTAACGCATTAAGAAATATTATGCGTTATGCGCTTACGGGTTTTGAATTTGTAAGAGGAAATGTTTATGAGTAAAAAGCTTTCAATTCTTTTTAACGGAATAGTTAAAGAAAACCCGGTTTTTGTAATGATACTTGGCATTTGTCCGGCTCTTGCCGTATCTACAGAGGCGATAAATGCCATTGGAATGGGAGTTGCGACAATTTTTGTTTTAGTTGGTTCAAATATCGCTGTTTCGCTTTTGCGTAAAACTATTCCCAACAAGGTGCGAATACCTTGTTACATAGTTCTTATTGCAGGCTTTACAACAGTTGTTCAAATGATTGTTGAAGCTTATGCATACAATATGTATCTGGCACTTGGGATTTTCCTGCCGCTCATTGCCGTAAACTGCATTGTATTTGGCAGAGCGGAAATATTCGCCAGCAAAAATACCCTGTTGAATTCTGTAATAGATGCAATCGGCGCAGGCGCAGGTTTTACAACTGCCCTGTTTTTTATTGCTTCGTTACGTGAAATATTCGGAAGCGGAACATGGCTTGGCTTGGAATTGCCTGTTTTAAACGCTAACACAATCGATGCGTTTGTATTGGCTCCCGGAGGTTTTATCGTATTTGGAGTTTTAATAGCAATTATAAATTGGGTCTCAAAAGGAAAAGCAATAAAAAGAAGCGATTTTGGCTGCAGCCGCTGCCCCTCAAAATCAGTTTGCGGAAAAGTTTCTGCCGGAATAGAGGAGTGTGAATAATGGATTTTCAAATTTTTATTACTATATTAGTCGGTACTGTATTGATTAATAACCTGGTTCTTCAGCAATTTCTTGGTGCTTGTCCGTTTTTAGGAGTTTCAAAAGAAAAAAAAGGCGCACTGGGAATGTCCCTTGCAATTATTTTTGTTATGCTGATGGCGACTGCCGCAACGTGGCCGATATACCATTTCCTCTTAAGCCCAAACGGACTTGGATTTTTGCAAACAATTGTTTTTATATTGGTTATCGCAACGCTTGTTCAGTTAGTTGAAATCGCACTGAAAAAATTTGTGCCGCCTTTGTATAAGACACTTGGCATTTATCTTCCGTTAATGACAACAAACTGTGCTATCTTTGCAGTAACGATAGTAAATATCAGAGAAAATTACAGCTACCTAACATCTCTTGTTAATGCATTTGGTTCAGGTTTTGGCTTTTTAATTGCTATGCTGCTCTTTTCGGGTATACGTGAATATACTGAAAATGCAAATCCGCCAAAAGCATTTAAAGGTATGCCGCTGACGCTTATATCCGCCGCTATACTTTCTTTTGCGTTTTATGGTTTTTCCGGCATTGTAGAAAACATTTTCCGCTGACAACATTTAGCTTAGGAGTATATTTATGAATGTAATTATTATTGCCGTTATTTCAGTAACTGCTATCGGTATCATCTGTGCCGTTATTTTAAATGTAGCCTCAAAGCTAATGTACGTGAAGATCGATGAGCGAATAGCTCAACTTTCAGAGATTCTGCCGGGAATAAATTGCGGCGTATGCGGTTACCCGGGATGTTCGGCTTACGCTGATGCCCTAATCTCCGGCGAAAACGTTAAACCAAACCTCTGTACGCCTGGCGGTGTCGAAGCTCTTGCCAAGATCAGTTCCATTTTGGGAATAGAAGCCGGAACTATAGAACAAAAAATTGCCGTTGTTTCCTGCTCAGGCGACCGAATATCCAGACAGAAAAAAATGGCTTACTCAGGGATTCAAACCTGTGAGGCGGCAAGCCCTCTCTTCGGCGGCGAAAACGCCTGTTCATTCGGCTGCCTTGGTTACGGCGATTGCCAAAGAGTATGCCCAAATGGAGCTATCTGCATGGAAAGCGGTTTGGCTCGAATCAGCCCGCACCTCTGTATCGGCTGTGCCCTATGCGTCAAAACCTGTCCACACAAATTGATCTCGGTAGAAAAAAAAGATGATTTCCCGATAATTGTAGCCTGCAAGAATACCGAAAAAGGCGCTATCGTGCGAAAAAAATGCACGAACGGCTGCATTGCCTGCACAAAGTGTCTAAAAGTATGCCCGGATGAAGCAATTGTAATCGAAAACAATCTGGCAAAAATAAGCTACACAAAATGCTCTGGCTGTAAAAAATGCGCAGAGGTTTGTGTAGCTAAATGTATCGAGGTTGTCTAAGGGTTAAACGCAGGCCGTGTTATAAAGATATTGACAATTGCAGTTTTAATCAAAAATTAACAATTCATTGACATTTTTCTAACGCTATCAAGGTACTTTGTACTTAGATTTGTATTAAGGAGTAAAATATGAAATTTAAAGTTTTTGCTGTATTTGCTGCGATTCTTGTTTTGGCAAGCGGCTGTGCCAGAAGTGCCGATCAAACATTCACAATCGAAATTGGCGGATCAACATCGGTTGTGCCTGTGTTGGAACTTTTGGTGAATGAATATCAATCTGTGAACCCCCACGTCAGAATTAATGTCCACAGTACGGGTTCCAGTGATGGCATAAGGAACGCAGGTGTTCTTTATCAGTTTGGAATGACCAGCCGGGAGCTTGCTCCTACCGAGCTTGGAATGGGCCTTAACGAACAGCTCATCGCTATCGACGGTATTGCGGTAATAGTTCATGCTTCAAGCCCTGTAATTAATCTTACCATAGAACAAATTCGCAGTATCTATACCGGAGACATTACCGACTGGAGCCAAGTTTCTACTGACAAGAGCGGTGCTATCGCTGTTGTCACTCGAGAGGAAGGCTCCGGCACGAGAGGCGCTTTTGAAGAAATTGTCGGCTTTCCCGGTTTGCTTAGAGCGGGTGCTGTCGAAGGTCCCAGCACGGGAGCTGTACGCTCAAATGTTGCCGGTAATCCCAATGCGATTGGCTATATTTCCGTTGGATCGGTTGATGGTTCAGTCAGGGCGATCACTATAAACGATGTTGCGCCTACCACAGAAAATATGCTTGCCGGTACTTACAGCATTGCCAGACCCTTTATCATGCTTTACAGAGATTTGCACCCGGCAAGCAGAGCCTTCCTTGATTGGGCAATTATCGATGGTCAGGTGTTTGTTGCAAGAAGCTGGGTTCCAATCAACTGACAGGATCTAAATGAACAGAAAATTTGCAGACCATTTTTTTAAATATCTTGTAAGCACCGTAGCTCTCTTTTCCGTTTTGGCTTTGGGAGCTATTGTGATGTTTGTTTTTTTTCAAGGCACAAGGACTTTTTTTACATCGACGGCTTCCGGAATTCGCCTTGTGCCTCAGCGTATAAACGACATCACGGTAAACGGCGAGCGGTATTTGAACCATTCCGGTTTTATCTATCTTCCTGATGGAACAAGCTATGTTCGGATAAACTTCCCTCTTGCCGATGAAGAAGAAACTTTTTATTTTGTCTTTGATGCTTCCGAAAGAAATCCTGAACTGGCGGTTCGCTTTGTTCGGGATGGGGAAGAACTTTTGCACGATGATTTTCAGCGCAGCTTTGCCGGAAGTATAACTTACCCGGAAGCCTATGTTTTTACAATAGAATGGCCTGCAGCAATTGCCGCCATGCAGCCTCGCCTGCACATCATTCTTCCCGAACCGCCGTACAGTTTTCTTTCTTTTCTTACCGGGACAAGATGGCAGCCAACGATTTTCAAAACGTACGGCATACTTCCCATGATTGTGGCGACTATCATAGTTGCTTTTGGAGCAATCCTTATTGGTGTTCCGCTGGCTCTTTTGTGTGCTGTTTTCATGTCGGAGTTTTTGCCGGCACGATTTGCTTCGATTGTACGCAGCGGTATAGAGCTGCTTGCTGGAATTCCCTCGGTTGTGTACGGCTTTTTCGGGCTCATGGTGATAGTTCCGATGGTGAGGCAGATTTTCGACATACCGGCGGGCAATACACTTCTTTCGGCAACGATAGTTCTTTCGCTGATGATCCTGCCGACAGTAACAATCATCGCCGAAACTTCGCTGCGAGCTGTGCCGCGTTCCGTGCGTGAAGCAAGCCTTGCGTTAGGTGCAAGCCGTATACAAACAGCGTGGCGAGTTGTTCTTCCTCACGCAAACTCCGGTATCATAGCCGGGATCATTCTTGGAATGTCACGTGCTGTCGGCGAAACGATGGCGGTAATCCTTGTCGCCGGAAACTCACCACAGCTTGTGATTAACCCGCTGGAAAGCGCAAGAACGCTTACTGCAACCATTGCACTGGAAATGGGTTACGCCGCAGGCAGACACAGCGAAATGCTTTTTTCAATAGGCGTTGTGCTTTTTTCGATGATACTGATTCTTAACAGCATAATTTTATGTCTTCGCCGCCGCATGGAGGCTGCATGATTGCATTTAACACAAAACGAAAAATCACAGATGGCATAATGTATGTATTTATGTCGCTTGGGCTGATAGGCGTTGTCTCGGCTCTTATGTTTATTTTGATTTATATTTTTTCCAATTCCGCAGGTTTTTTGAACTGGTCATTTATTACCGGTATCGAAACGGGAATACTGCCCATGATAGTTACTACGCTTTTAGTTGTATTGGTGTCAATCAGTATCGCCCTGCCTGTCGGCATTGCAACTGCGGTTTACCTTAACGAATATTCCGGCAACTCAAAATACGTACGCATTTTGCGCCTTGCCATAGACACTCTTGCCGGAATCCCTTCGATTATTTACGGTCTTTTTGGACTTCTGATTTTTTCTCGCATGATGGGTTTTGGACAATCAATTATCGCCGGAGGTTTTACCCTCTCAATAATGGCGCTTCCGGTTATTATCCGCACTACTGAGGAATCCCTCAAGTCGATTCCCGATGCGGTACGTGAGGGTTCTCTCGCAGTGGGGGCAACCAAGTTTCAGACCATACGCCATGTCGTTCTGCCGCCGGCACTGCCGGGCATTATCACTGCGGTAATTCTTGCTATTGGGCGGATGGTAGGCGAGTCGGCGCCGGTACTGCTTACAGTTGGGATTTCACGTAACTTGCCGCGCTCGATTTTTGAATCGGGCAGAACGCTGACGATCCACCTGTACCACCTGACAAGCGAGGCGATAAACCCTGAAGATTTTAACATGGCTTTTGCTACAGCGGCGGTGCTGATCATACTGGTAACATTGATCAACACGGCTACAAAAATAATCACCCTGAAATTCAGGAAAAATGCGAGTGTAGAATGAATGAACACATAAACGAGCAACCAAAAGTCGAAGTCAAAAACCTCGACCTTTTTTACGGCGACTTTCAGGCGCTAAAGCAGATCAATTTCTCCATACAAAAGGGAGATGTGGCTGCGCTTATCGGGCCTTCGGGCTGCGGCAAATCGACGTTTATCAGAGTTCTTAACAGAATGAATGATCTGATTCCTGATTGTCGCATAACGGGAGAGGTTTTGCTGGACGGCGAGGACATTTACGGGACAATCGATGTCGTAGACCTTCGCCGCAGAGTGGGTATGGTGTTTCAGAAACCCAACCCTTTTAACATGACAATTTTCGACAACGTGGCTTACGGCCCAAGAATGCAGGGGCTGCGTGACAAGTGGCGCACTGCCGAGCTTGTAGAAGTCTCGCTTAAAAAAGCCGCGCTCTGGGATGAAGTGAAAGACCGGCTGAAAAAACAAGCGCACACACTTTCGGGCGGGCAGCAGCAGCGGCTTTGCATTGCAAGAAGTATAGCAATGGAGCCGGAAATTATCTTAATGGACGAACCAACCAGTGCCCTCGACCCGATTGCCACCGGCCGTATCGAAGAACTTATCGGGAAATTAAAACAGGAATTCAGTATAATTTTAGTTACCCATGCAATGCACCAGGCATCAAGAGTTAGTAATAAAACAGCTTTTTTTCTTTTGGGTGAATTAGTAGAGTATAATGATACAAAAAAAGTTTTTACAAATCCAAGTGATAAAAGAACAGAAGACTATATTTCCGGAAGATTTGGATAGGAGAAAAAAATGGCACGAACTTTATTTTTAGAAAAATTAAATCTGTTAAGACAGGATATTTTGACAATGGCAACAAAAGTGGAAGAAAACATTGGGAAAGCTCTTGCCGCACTTCGTACTTGCAACATAGAACTTGCCAATGAGGTTCGTGAAAATGACTCCGAAGTTGATGCCATGCAGTTAAAAATCGAAGATGACGCAGCTATGGTTATAGCCACTCAACAGCCGGTAGCCCGTGATCTTCGCGAAATGGTTACGATCTTTAAGCTTACTGGTAATATCGAAAGGGTGGGCGATCACGCCGCACATCTTGCACGGGCGGCAAAAAAACTTACTAAGGCCGGAAAATCGCCGTTCAGAGCACAAATGCATTTGGAGCGTATGGCGGAAACAGGATTGATAATGCTGCGTTCGGCAATTTCTGCCTATATGGCTCAGGACGCACAGGCAGCACGTAATACGGCAGCTATGGACATTCAGATCGATGTTGAGCACAAAGCTCTCAGCGATGACATCAAAAAGGCGATAAAGAAAAACCCTTCTCTTGTGAAAGGCGGTTTGCAAATTCTTCGTACGTCAAACCAGTTGGAACGTTTGGGCGATCATGTTACAAATATGTGTGAGGCGATAATTTACATGGTCGAAGGTAAACATGAGGCGTTAAATGATTAAAGCGGTTATCCTTATCATCGAAGATGATCCGGAAATACAAGAGCTGTTGTCATTTTCTTTAGCAAAAGAAGGCTGGAAGCTCGTGCAGGTAAAAACCGGAGAAGATGGCTTAAAATATCTCAAATCCCAAAAAGCAAATTGTATACTTCTGGATATAATGTTACCCGGCATTGACGGCTTAAAAGTTATAAAAAAAATCAAGGAGATCGAACAGTGCGCCAACATTCCGGTAATCATGACTACGGCAAAAGGCGAGGAATCAGACATAATTACCGGGCTGGAGCTGGGCGCAGACGATTATGTTGTAAAACCCTACAGCCCCAAAGTGCTGATTGCCCGCATACGAGCTGCTTTGCGCCGTCAGGAAGAAAATTCCCCTAACGCTGATGTTTCAGTTTGGCAGCAAGGCTGCATTATGCTTGACACTGCCCGCCATGCCGCTTTTTGCGGCGAACAACAGCTTGATTTATTTCCCACCGAATTTGCTCTGTTAAAACATTTTCTGTCAAACCCTGAAATCGTATTTTCACGTAACCGGATAATCACTGCGATTCACGGAGAGGATTACCCTGTAACGGATCGTTCTGTCGATGTGCAAATACTTGGCTTGCGGAAAAAACTTGGTGTTGCAGGCGATATGATCGAAACAATTCGCGGTGTCGGCTACCGGTTTAAACTAAATAACTAAATCAATCTTGAGAAGATTATGAGTGTTTTCTATTATATTTTGCCATTTATCGTTTTTGTTTGTGCCCTATTAATCATTGCCTTTTTATTGCATTTTCGCCGGTTCTCTGCTTCGCTAAAAAGACTTGTTTATATAATTCAGAAAAACGCTTCTCTCTTTTCCGGGCTGAATGCAGTTGATACGGTTACGCCGGATTTTGCAAGCCTTGAAAAAGCTCTGCGTGCGATGACAGAAGAATTCAACATCCGCTTTAAGCAGGCAAAATCCGAAGGCAGCCGCCTTGAAGCAATTCTTAACGGAATGTCCGAAGCGGTTTTTGCGATGGACTTTTCGCTTAAACTGCACCTTGTTAATCCCAAAGCCAGAACACTTTTTAATCTTGACAAAATCGATGTTAGAAATGTTTCATTGTTGGAAGCAACCCGTTCTACAGATTTGGTCGAGATCGCAAAAACGGCAATTCACAGCGGTTCGCCGCTCGAAAGAGAACTGACTTTTTTTGCTGGTTCTGAGCGGCATTTTTGGGTAAATGCGTCTCCTCTTAGACCGTATCAGGCACAGCCGTTTTTGACTGCGGGGCAAGGGCAGGGAGTGGTACTTGTATTACAGGATGTTACACGCCTTATAAAACTGGAAAGAATACGCAAAGATTTTGTCGCTAATGTTTCCCACGAACTTCGCACGCCAATTCAGATCATTAAAGGGTTTTCCGAAACGTTACTCGACATTCAAATAAAACAAGAAAACGAAAAGGATATAACTAATTTTATATCAATCATACATAAAAATGTCAGCTTGATGGAGACTCTGACAAATGATCTTTTGACACTGGCAAGTCTGGAAAACGGCGGCGATAAAATACTTGAGGTTGAAGAACATTCCGTTATTGATATTGTCAATGAAGTTATTTCTTTGGCGGAACATCAAGCAAAGGAAAAACAAATCAAAATTAAAGTTGATTGTCCTAAGGATTTAAAAGCAAAACTGCATGGTTCTTTTATAACTCAGGCATTAAACAATTTAATTGATAATGGCATTAAGTATTCTTCGCCCCAATCCAAAATTTGGATTAACGCCTATCAGGAAAACGCTGAGTTAATTTTTGAAGTGCGAGATAAAGGAATCGGCATTCCGGCGGAACACTTGAATAAAATATTTGAACGCTTTTACAGAGTTGATCGCACACGAAGCCGCAAGACACAAACCGCAAACTCACCAGTCGAAGGGAGAGGGGGAGGAACCGGCTTAGGACTTTCCATCGTTCGGCATATTGTCTTGCTTCACAAAGGAAACGCCGAAGTGGAAAGTCACGCCGGGGAAGGATCGATCTTTAGGATTAAGATTCCTTTTTAGTCGTAGTCCCAGAAATCGGAATCTTCATCTTCGACAATTTCCAGCAGCTCTACCGAAAAGATCAATGTTGCGTACGGCGGAATTATTCCATGAATGCCGTCACTGCCGTAAGCAAGGTTCGAAGGTATATAAAACTGAAAATGACTGCCGGGGCTCATCAGCATTAAACCTTCTGTCCATCCTTCGATGACAAGTGCCAAGGGGATATAGGTGCCGTCAGGCTCGTCGGATCTGTCAAACAGAGTGCCGTCTGTAAAGGTTCCCTGATAATGCACCCTAACTACAGAATCGGCATTTGGTTTTTCTCCCTCTGTATATTCAATGATTATATATTGAAGCCCGCTTTCTGTTTCACGAACTTCAGGCCGCTGGCTGTTTACCAAGAGAAATTCCTGTTCCGTGCGCCTATATTGGGCAAACCTTCTTTCCATTGCGCTTTGAAAAGCAACTTCGATTATTTCCAGAGCTTCTTCTTCGGTGAGTTGCGGGTGGCCTTCGATAACTGCTCTTAATCCTTCGGCAAAAGCGTGGTAATCAAATTCGATGTCAAACGCAGTTAAGTTAAAATTGATTCCTATAGCCATGCCAAAAGCATAACTTACACGAGCTCT
>WQWD01000028.1 GCA_009785545.1 Treponema sp.
AGGATAACGCTCCCATTGTATATCGGCAAAGGCTTCATGCCCCAAAATTCGGCTCGATGCCGAAACGGGGATACCGTCTGTATCAAACAAAATTGTCATATCAAATAATGAATCTTGATTGTTGTCATACGCAAATTTTCTGATAACACCTTCATGAAATAACCAAAAACTTTCTATATAACCGTCATTGTCTTCATCATGAATAATCGCACCTGTAAACTCAAGCAATTTGCGTGTAAAATATTCACGTCCTTCATCGCTTCGAAGCAAGTCATAAACATCGGTTATTATATTTTTTTGTATAACAGGATTTCCGTTAGACGCAAAAACTGTATTTGATATTCCTGAAGGCAGAGGGTTATTAAAACCTCGATTTCCCGAAAAAAGTTCATCGGCAGCCGTAAAGTCATCGATAAGTCCAAGGTTAAGCGCTAAAGAGATAGAAGCAGGATGAGGAAAAAAATCCCTGATATGAATGTGTTGAATACCGCCCGCACGATAAGATGACAAAAGGCGTCTTGCGTCATCAAGATTTCTGATAAATGGAACTGCCATCCACGCAAGCTCAGGATCAAACTCAAGCAGAAAAGGAAGCCTCCGCAAGGCAAGCTCCATCAAATTGATGTCGCCTGACGGCAGGACAGACGGCTCAGGGAGTCTGTTACGTGCAAATTCAAAAAAGATACGAAGCGGTCTTGGATCGCGCGGGAATCTGTCAAAAGCGTTTAACACACCGCTGCGAAATTGCGCCAGTGCGGAAATATCACCGCCGGCAGCCATGCCCCGTAAAGCCAACAGACGCTGCATTGCCGCATCCGCCGGAATAACGGCAGGAGATATTCCAATCCGCTCAATGGTTTCCAAAGCACGTGAATATTCACGTACCGCAACAAGGTTTTCTGCCATTAAAAGCAATGCCGTATTCTCATTAAAAATTACCCAGCGATTTGTTTCGATTGCCGTATTCAAAGCGTCAATTATTGTTAATCTTGTTTCGCCTGCAAACAAAAATTTATAATTGACTATCGCCTGAAGATAAGAAATATCCGATGAAACATCGACGAAGTCCGAAGCACGCTTGAGCGCTGCATAGACTTCTGTTATACGCCCTTCATCAATCGCCCGCATAATCCATTGAACATACCTCTGTGCAGCTTCCGAATCATCCCGAACACCAAATGTGTGATGAGGTTGAGCAGAGAGATTCAAAAAGCAAAGAGCAAAAAACAAAAAACAAAGGATTAACTTCATGCCGACTCCTCTTTGGGAGGAAGCCCTAATATATGGCGTACTTCTTCATCAATAAGTGTTTCCCGTTCGATAAGGGCATCGGCAAGTTTTTCCAATTCCGCTTTGCGCCCTGAAATAATTTTATTTGCATTTTCGATGGCATTATCAATAATTTTTTTAATTGCCTTGTCTATTAGCCGGGCAGTATCTTCGGAATAATCTTTGTGGCGTGCGATTTCTTTGCCAAGAAAGATCGGCTGATCTTCCTGTCCGTAAGCGACAGGTCCTAATTCTTCAGCCATGCCCCATTCGCAAACCATGTTACGTGCCATTTCTGTCGCCTGCTGAATATCATTCTTTGCGCCTGTGGTTGTTTCGTCATAGAAAAGTTTTTCGGTAAGCCAGCCGCCGTAACAAATAGCGATACGATCTTCTATCCAGCCTTTCGCTCGGCTGTAACTGTCTTCTTCCGGCAAAGAAAGAGCCATCCCAAGAGCCCGCCCGTGCGGAACAATCGTAACTTTATGAAGAGGATCGGCGTTCTTTAAAAAATAATGTAAAAGAGCGTGCCCCGCTTCGTGAACGGCAGTCATTCGGCGTTCTTTGTCTGACACGACAAGCGTTTTTCGTGCAACTCCCATCAATATTTTGTCTCTTGCCTCTTCAAAGTCAGACATAATCACTTCCGTGCGATCTTTGCGAGCGGCAAACAGGGCAGCTTCGTTTACAAGATTAGCAATATCTGCGCCGCTCATTCCCGGAGTAGCTCTCGCAATGCGTACCATATCAATATTTGGATCCAACGGAATTTTTGCTGCGTGTATTTGCAAAATCGCCTCACGCTCTTTGATGTCGGGCATCGCCACAACAACCTGTCTGTCAAAACGGCCGGGACGCAAGAGCGCAGGATCCAAAACATCGGGGCGGTTTGTGGCGGCAAGGATAATTACGCCGTCCTTTGAATCGAAGCCGTCCATTTCAACTAACAGTTGGTTTAACGTTTGCTCACGTTCGTCATGACCGCCGCCGTACCCTGCCCCACGAGTGCGCCCGACAGCGTCCAACTCATCAATAAAAATAATACAAGGAGCACTTTTTCGCCCCTGATCAAAAAGATCCCTTACACGGCTTGCCCCAACGCCGACAAACATTTCGACAAAATCAGAACCCGACATATGGAAAAAAGCAACACCGGCTTCGCCTGCAACAGAGCGAGCCATCAATGTTTTACCAGTTCCCGGCATACCAACAAGAAGCACACCCTTTGGAATTCTGGCTCCCATTTTTGTAAACTTTTGCGGGTTTTTCAAAAACTCAACAACTTCTTCAAGTTCGTACTTGGCGTCTGTTTGCCCGGCGACATCAGTAAAACTTACTTTTTTACCTTCGTCCTGATACCGTTTCGCTTTGCTTTTGCCGAAATGAAAATTCCTCATTCCCATGCCCTGCATATTTCTAATCATAAAAATTATAATCGCAAAACCAAATATCCATGGAAACATATCCCGCAAAAGGCGCATCGGGCTGACCGGGGCAGGCGCACCAGAAACAACAATATTTCTATTCATCAAATTTTCCAATAGATTTGGATCGTTATATGGAATGATTGTTCTGGCTTGGTTAGGCGATCCTCTTACGGTAATGTCGATTATGCCGTTCTGAAAAATCACAACAGAACTAACTTGATTTTGCTCTACAAGATTAAGAAATTGCGAGTAGGTGATTTCGTTTAACGGAGATTGAGCTCCTCTTAAAAAAAGCGCAATAAAAATGACAAGCGTTATAAGGAAAAAGATTAACGCGGCAGGTCTTCTGGGCGCAGCAGAACCTTTGTCTGATAAATTGTTATTGGAATCGAACATAGTGCTCCTTAACAACTGCAGAAATGAGGCTCAAAACCTGTATTTCTGAAGGTGTTACATTATATATATTATAGTTAATGAATTTTACGAAGTTTTCTTGATTTAGGCAAGATATGAAGGTAGACAATCATCGGCAGGCGGACTGCGAAAATCCCTGTCGGCTCGGGAACGGCAGTGGCTTTCATTTCCGCACGCTAGTGTTCTGTCTTATTCGGTTAACGTGCCATTTGAATAAGACAGAACACTAGCGTGGCGGACTAGGACTACACAGCCGTATTTCGCCGACAGTGCTTTTCGCAGTCCGCCTGCCCGAAGTTATATACCATTCCATTGCGTACAAACCTGTGTAGGGGTGTTTTGTTCAATTATGTGTGTGTGGTTTCCGCTAATTTATGCGGGTGGGTACGAGGCGGTTATTTTCCAACCCACTTGTGCCATCACTTAATCTGCCCTCCCCAGTTCCACCAATCCCAAAGTGAGCCGTCTTCTCTGATCGCTACTATGCCACCACCAGCAGACACAGAGAGCCAGTCTGTATCTGTCCCTATGCGGGTGGGTACGAGGCGATTATCCCACGTACCACCACCTAGCAGATCGTACCAGTTAGCAGCTCCCCAAGCCCACAGCGAGCCGTCTTCTCTGATTGCTACTGTGTGACGCTCACCAGCGGACACAGAGAGCCAGTCTGTATCTGTCCCTATGCGGGTGGGTACGAGGCTATAGGTTGTAGTGCCATCACCTAGCTGACCGTCCCAGTTGCTTCCCCAAGCCCAAAGCGAGCCGTCTTCTCTGATTGCTACGGTGTGCAAAACACCAGCGGACACGGAGAGCCAGTCTGTATCTGGCCCTATGCGGGTGGGTACGAGGCGATTATCCCACGTGCCATCACCTAGCTGACCATCCCTGTTGCTTCCCCAAGCCCACAGCGAGCCGTCTTCTCTGATTGCTACGGTGTGCCAACCACCAGCGGACACGGAGAGCCAGTCTGTATCTGACCCTATACGGGTGGGTACATTGCGAGCGGTTGTAGTGCCATCACCTAGCTGGGCATCCCTGTTATCTCCCCAAATCCACAGCGAGCCGTCTTCTCTGATTGCTACTGAGTGACGCTCACCAGCGGACACAGAGAGCCAGTCTGTATCTGTCCCTATGCGGGTGGGTACGAGTACGGGGAGGCGATTATCCCACGTGCCATCACCTAGCTGACCGTCCCAGTTGCTTCCCCAAGCCCACAGCGAGCCGTCTTCTCTGATTGCTACTGTGTGATTCCCACCAGCGGACACAGAGAACCAGTCTGTATCTGTCCCTATGCGGATGGGGACTACATAAAAGGAAAATGGTGCTTCACTACCAATAAAATCACCAATTCCCCAACCCCAAAGCGAACCGTCTACTGCGGTTGCTACGGAGTGAGAGCGGCCTTTAGACACGGACTTAAACACTGGCAATACCGTATTCATGACCGATACTGCTCTAGGCAAGCTTGTTATCCCCGGTTTGTTAATCCTAAAATCAACAAATCCGGCTTCTTCTACAATAATTCCCAATGACCACGAGGTTCCCTCACCAGTCATATCGCCTTTGGTAATTGCTCCCCCATCAATTACAAAGTGATTTGCGGTAAGTCCTATAATAGGGGAGGAAAATGATATATTGATGGCGGTTGTTAATAAGAGAGAGTTTGGGGCTGCGGAAAACCGAATATCATGCCTGAAATGCACACCTGCTTCCAAGCCTGTCATTCCCTCAATGTTGAAAAGCGTTAACTGATTGCCGTAAACGGCGAAGTTTGCCGTTCCCAGTGTAGCGCCAGCCAACGAGACGGTAAGGGTATTTTCTCTCGCCGAAACCATGCGCCCGGAGTACCCTGCCGGGTGAATCATACTCCCGTCGGCTCTAAACTCGTACATAAAAGGGGCATCCCAATCGGATCCAGAATGCCATCTGCCAATAAGCCCTGCGGGCATACTTGCGCCATTGTCATTCTCTTCTTGAGACAAGGTGTCACCGCAAGCCGCCATTAAAAACCCAATTATAGCGATAACAGCAAATGTGCTAATCGCTCTCAAAAAAGTTGTTGTGTTTTTCATGTTAAAAAGTCTCCTTTCATAAGATTATACAATTTAATTGCAACAATTGTCACCCCCATAATTGCAAATTACTGCCTCGATCCTTTCCAACAATTATGTTAAACTCTCTTAATGAATGCGAAAATTAGCAGACAGCAAGCGTGGGAGTTGTTTAAACTGTACAACAACGACGTTTTTCATTTACAGCACGCCCTAACTGTAGAAGGGGTGATGCGATGGTTTGCCAAAGAAAACGGCTTTGGCGATGACGAGGAATTCTGGGGCATTGCTGGGCTTCTGCACGACATCGACTTTGAGCAGTTTCCCGATCAACATTGCGTCAAGGCTGCGGAAATCCTAAGGGCAAGCGAAGCCGATGAGGAGCTTATTCATGCTGTGTGTTCCCATGCCTACGGTCTTGCCGCAAAAGTAGAAGCAAAACCCGAACACTTCATGGAAAAAATCCTTCACGCAGTTGACGAGCTTACCGGGCTTATTTGGGCAGCGGCAATTATCCGCCCGTCAAAAAGCGTTATGGACATGGAAGTAAAATCCGTGAAGAAAAAATTCAAAACCCCGGCTTTTGCGGCAGGTTGTTCAAGGCAGGTTATAGAAAAAGGAGCTGAAGCGCTCGGCTGGGAACTCGATACACTCTTTGAAAAAACAATACTTGCCATGCGTTCCTGCGAAACTGCGGTTAATGCCGCATTAAACGATTTGCGCACATAACGTACAGCGTAGTTTACTGAATCAACAACCTCGCCCTGAAGTCGAACCAAAGGTTCGGCGAGGTATGTTGTTCTCTAAAGGTATTGGACTCGGGTTTAATACCTTTAGAAAACGCCCTGAAGGGCGTGGTATTAAACCCTCGCCACGAATCAATTCCTTACAAAAAAACTCTCCAAAGGTCCCAGATAGGATTTGCGGGGAGCGTTTTTCTTTTGGTAGATCAGAATACGTTCAATGATAAGCCCGGCTTCTAATGCGCTTATCCAAATATCATTGACGCCTTTTTCGAATGTGAATAACGCTTTGCTTACACGAATATTGTCAAGCACACCCTGACTCCACCTTGTGTCGGCGCTGTTCCCTGCGTTGAAATCTGCGGGAACTGCCGTAATAACTTGAGCGTCATTCGGTACGTCGGCTTTTTCGATCACGAACCGCAAAGGAGTTTTGTTACGTACGGGATTTGTGGGAGTAGTCCAAACTTCGGCAACATACTCACCTGTTTCTTCGATTAAAAACCTGTAAGAGAGAGCAGGTTTTTCGCTGGCTTTGCCATCCTTGCCGACTTCATCGAAATTTGCCGTGGTTGGGTAAACCTTCATGCCGCAGCCGGTTCTGCCGTAATTTACAAGTTCAACAAAACCGCAAGGAGTATTGCCAAGAGCGGCGTCTTTTTTATCACAAAAATGATTGGAGTTAATCGTAACAACACCGTTATTCGCAAGAAAAGTCATTGGCGGCAAATTAACATTTTGAGCTTTAGCGCTGATTTCAATCACTACAACAGTTTCGCTGTCTTTGACAAGAAGCTTTGCCGTTTTAATTGAATCGTTTAATTTTTGTTTGTTACAGCGTATGATTATTTCGTTTTGCGATTCAACAGTGCCTTTTAGAGCGGAGATTTCCAGCCAATCATATTGCGCCTGCGGTTCAATCACATAATCAAAACTGCCAATTCCATCGTTGGCAATTTCGATGATTATCTCGTCGTTTCCAACAGAAAGGAAGTCGTTGATTTTAAGCGTTTCAGGCTCACCGTAAGCTTTTGTGTAAACATTTTCGCTGTCTTTCCTCGAAACAACCATTCGAGGTTTATACGCAGGTTCAACCTGAAAGCGCAAAGGATACCTGCAATTATCTTCGTTCCATTTTACAAAACCAATATGCTGAGCAAGTTCCATGCCTTTCCACTTTCCATTTTTAAATAAAACAAATTCTTCCGACAGAGAGCGATCTTTTTCTATACAATCGGTAACAAGAGCCGCAAAATCATTGGCAATCTTTTTACCCTGATTTGCGTAATGTCTGTTTTTTCCGGCGTACAAATGCATTCGAAAAAGATTCACACTTATTTTCGCAGAGTAATAAATCATTGAATAATATGCGTCTGCGGCTAGTGTATTTCCTTTTAAAAGAGCCGTATAAACTTCTTCGTTTAAAGTATCGATTCTTTCTGCCATAGCCAACATTCTGTCCGCTTCCAAATAATGGCACGGATGAAAAATATCGGGGTTTAACGCTTCGGGGCGGCGCAGGGCGTTCATTTTTGTAAAACCGTGAAGAACTTCCGCTAATTTTTCGCGCGTTGCCGTATCAACAGAAGGAAATGTTTTTTCTAATAGCGATGATGTGTAGCGTCCGATACAGTTTTCAGAAATACTGTTTCCAGCATCGCTGTTGACTGCGCCGGTTCCCCACTTTTCAAAATCATAAGCAAGATCCATAAAAAACATAAGGGGAACTTCATTGAACTTTAAATCGCCGACATTAACAATCCATATATCCCTAACGCCGTAATCGTAAGTTGTACTCATCTGCTCTCTGGTTTTTTCGAAAGGCGTTGACGGCATCCATTCAAACGAAATAGGGCTGCCGTGGTAGTCAAAATGGTAATACATACCAAAACCGCCTTTGTGCCCGCTATTTGAGCGCATTTCTTCCGACGGTAATGTACGCATAAAACCAAAGTTATCTTCGCATAACATGAAGATAACATTTTTTATTTCATCCCAGTCTTTTAAACCTTCGACATTTTCATTGCCGTAAAAGTATTCCTCTACTTCTTTGTATAGAGCCAACACTTGCGGCACGGTATCAATATCAGCATTAACATTATTTTGTATGAGTATACGCTGGTTTGTTATGATGTCTTTTAGTATATTGATATTGTCTTTAAGAGAAGCGTCACCTAACATGGAGGAGTCACGCTCTCCACGCATTCCTATCGTAATAATTTTTTCGTACTTTCCGCTTCTTTTAAGCCCGTCTTCCCAATATTTTAAAAGCCCTTTTTTGTTTTTGTAGTAATCCCAATCATTGCCGTATGCGCTTTCCGCCCCCCTGACCAAATCCCATTCCTCACTGGCACGAAGGCATGGTTCATGGTGAGAAGCGCCCATCACTATACCGTAAATATCCGCCAGCTCTTCGTTTAAGTGATCAGGCCCGTCAAGAGGAAAGGAGGAAGTCCACATTGCCGGCCAAAGATAATTGCCTTTCATGCGCAGCAAAAATTCAAAGACATTATCGTACATTTCCGCAGTAAAACCGCCGTAACGCTCAAATGTCCAGTTGCCAAAACAAGGCCATTCATCATTGATAAAGAACCCACGCCATTTTACGCTTGGCTCTTTGGAAATTGTTTCGATCTCTTTGGTGATTTCGATTTTTTCACGGCAGACAGGTTCAACATCGCCCCAAAAACACAGCGGAGAAACTCCGATATGTTCCGAAAGAGCAAACATTCCGTAGATTGTCCCACGTTTGTCGCTGCCGCATATCAACAACATTTTGCCGATAAACATAATCCGATAAACTTCTCTTTTGCCGTTGATAGCCGACGGATCGAATTTACCTTCACTTATCAGTTTTTCCACGATCGGGCTTTTGCCCAAGGTGGCAAATACAACGATATTTTCCGAATCTACATCGATTGGAAATGTTTCTGTAATATCGGGCATAATCCCGCTAACTTTTTCAAAGTCCAACGCTACTTTTTGGGCAATTCGTTTTACACCCTCAAAAGCTTCGAATTCTACTGTAAACTTAAATTTGTTCATGCAATATATTAGGTTAACATATATTACAAGTGATTGTCTACATTACTTTTTATGCTTTTTTATCAATTCCATTATTTCATGCACTGTCTCGGCGTTGATTACCGCCTCTCTTAATGCTTCGTTGCCAAATATCGAACCTACTGCAGCAAGAAATTGCGCATAAAGAGCGCAGTCTTTTTTTGGAGAGGCGATCAAGATAAACAGGCGTGACGGTTTGCCGTCAATGGAGCCAAAGTTAACACCTTTCTTTTTAATTCCGATGGCTACAGTGGTTTCGGCTATTCCGTCGCTTTTTGCGTGAGGGAGAGCGATACCATGCTCCATGCCTGTACTCATGATTTCTTCACGTTCAAAAGCGTCTTGTAAAACTTGATTTCTGTCCAGCAGTTTGCCGGCGGAAGCGAATATATCTACCAGCTCGGTGATTATTCCTTCTTTTGTATCGGACTTCAATCCAATTTTGATACAGCACGGCTCGATAAGCGCATTTATATCTTTTGTAACACGAGCATGAGTATCCAGCAAATCTCTTTTCATTTTGGCAGGATCAAGAGAGTGTTTTAGTTTTTCTACGTTATGCGAAAGATCGAGGACAACTTCGTAAACAAGATTTTTTACAAAAGGCATATCGACTATTGAAGTTGCAATTGATAAAAAACGTTTTTTCTCGGTGATGAAAATAGCGATGTCGTCTTTTCTGGCTTGAGATAAACCTTCGTCAATGTTCATCGTCTGAATGAAAAAACCTTCGTTGCGCAACTCCTTTAAAAGATCGCTCAAAACAAGATCCGCAACCTCGGCGGTATCAAATTCCCATGATTCATGGACACTGTCATCATTTTTTGCGGGTTTTCTTGTTCCTTTTCCCGGGAGTTTAAAAGCCATAGTCAGTAACATAGGAGATATTACAATCGTAAGGAATATCATAAAAACAGCGGCAGAAAAATGTTCATTTGACAAAACGCCGATTGAAAGCCCTATTCCGCAGGTAATTAAAGCTCCTTCTCCGCGCGGACTCATTCCTGCTCCAACACGAAGCGCTCCTCTGTGGTTAAAACCAAAAAGTATCGCAGGTACGCCGCAGCCAATCAGCTTGGATAACATGACGGCTAACGTATAGATTGTTCCGAAGATTAACACAGGAGGTTGTATTACTTCCATGACGTTTACCATCATTCCCATAACGGCAAAAAACATCGGTACAAAGAATTCGTATAACCCTTTAATGCGTTCTTGTATTACAGGGGCGACATCGGTTTTTGAAAGTGAAAGCCCTGCGATATACGCTCCGATGATTAAAGCCAAACCTTGCTTTTCCAGGAGTCCAGCAAGGATCAAGGCAAACCCAAGGGCAAGTACAGAAAAATCAAGGCTGTTTTTGAATATCTTTAAAAACGACGCTATTAGTTTTGAACATAACAAAAATAGAACTGTTACGCCGAGCCATATTCCAAAAACTCTGCCGGCAAGGAGCGCAACCGCCGCCGCAGAAAATCCGTTTCCGCTTTGCCCATCCATGATCGATACAATTCCGAATACGACGGCAAGCAAAATAATCCATACTACATCATCAATAACTGATGCGGTTAAAATTGTAACGCCAGCAGGGGAATCCATTTTTTTTAGTTCGGAGAGTGTTCTCGCACTGATACCTATCGAAGTTGTTGCGGCAATTACACCCAGAATCAAACTGCGAGGATCCCAGAAAGTAGTACTAAACAAAATAACACCGCAGAGCGTTCCCGCCACAAACGTAAGCAAAGCTCCGCTTATGCCGATAAATCCGCCAGCAAATGAATAACGCAAAAACATTTTTAAGTTGGTTTCAAGCCCCGAAGAAAAAAGCAGTATGATCGAAGCGACTGTAGCAAAGGCATATAGTTCGAGGCTTACTGCCAGAGTGTGAGTTTCGGTGAGCGCAAGCGGAAAAATCCCGTCGGGGAAAAAAGGCAGCGAAAGACCACCCAAAGCGTAGGGACCGATTATTATGCCCGCTGTTAATTCTCCCAGCACCGATGGCAATCCTGCCTTTTTTGCCAGCTTTCCAAACACTCGAACCGCTAACAAGATAATGCCAATTTGAAGAACCAACGCAGAAACTTGTTCTGTAATATCCATAAATTCATTATATCATAGGTGTCAAGTGGGTAGTGGGTAGACAATCATTGGCAGGCGGACTGCGAAAATCCCTGTCGGCTCGGGAACGGCTGTGGTTTTCATCTACGCACGTTTTGACGTGGCTGTCTAGGACTACACAGCCGTATTTCGCCGACAGTGCTTTTCGCAGTCCGCCTGCCAGTGGTTGTATCACATGGGGGCAGTGTTGTTGGCAGTTGTTGTGTGTTTGTGCGTGTTGTGGGAAGTGTAACTGCAATTCTGTTTGGTTTTACTTCACAATCATAATTGACATAGACCCCATCTACACACTTGTACGCAATGGGGTTGCGGGTGGCGGAGACTGGCAGGGGAAAACATCTCCTGCGCTCCCCGTGCAAGAGACTCAGCAATTTAGAATATTTTCATTGTAACCCCAATTTATTTAAGGCTTTTTTATTACCTGCTGAGGCTCTGGAGCGGACTCTTCGCAGGAGTTTTTCCCTGACAGACTTCGTAGCCCGCAATCCCATTGCGTACGATGTTTTGACAGGTGGTGTGTCTTTCCAATGATGGCAAGTTACAAATTGCGCAATTATGGGTTGACAATTATTACAATGTAATTGTATAATCTTACAATGATTAGAGAAAGGGCTGTTTGCCCGAAAAAGATTAATGCCCCCCCCCATACTATTTAACAAGTAACAACAATCATAATATAGCAAAAACGCCCTCCGGGAATACTTGTGAACTTGTCCCTGTCCACTTGACAGGGACAAGTTCACTTGCGGAGGGCTTTTTTATATACACATTAAAAAGTAAGGAGTTTTAGAATGAAGAAATTGGTTTTAGGCATAACGTTAATGGCAGCTATGGTGTTTTCTGCCTGCACGCAGCACGATCCAGAAAGGTACTTTGAAGCTGGACCGGTAGACGGCGGCGCATCGGTGCGGATTACAGGTTACATTGGTACAAGCTGGGAAGTCAACATTCCGCCAACCATACGAGGCTTGCCCGTTACTGAAATTGGTGATGAAGCGTTTCGGAATAGAAACCTGATCAGTGTTACCATTCCTAATAGTGTTACTTATATCGGAGAGGATGCATTTGCTGGTAACCAACTGACCAGTGTTACCATTCCTAACAGCGTTACTTACATCGGGGCGCTTGCATTTAGTAATAACCAACTGACCAGTGTTACCATTCCTAACAGCATTACTTACATCGGGTGGAGCGCATTTAGTAATAACCAACTGACCAGTGTTACCATTCCTAACAGCGTTACTTACATCGGGAATGGTGCATTTCGGCAGAACCAACTGACCAGTGTTACTATTCCCAGCCATACTAGATTAGGAGTCAATAGATTTGGCAATGTCGTTATATTCGACGACGACGTTACAATAAACCGCCAGTAACACATGGTGACACTGCTTGGAGAGTTTTCAAAACGTGTTTTAAAGTTTCGGAACACCTTCTAGAGTTTCCAGAACGTGTTCTAGGTTTTCCAGAACAGGTTCTACGGTTTTCAGAACACGTTCTAAAGCTTCGGAACACCTTCTAGAGTTTCCAGAACATGTTCTAAGGTTTCCAGAACACGTTCTAAGGTTTTCAGAACACGTTCGAGGTTTTCCAGAACATGTTCTAAGATTTCCAGAACGTGTTCTGAGACTTTCGGAACAGGTTCTAAAGTTTTCAGGATACGTTCTGAAGTTTTCGGAACAGGACTATAAAACGGACAAAAGAGAGGTATGTTTATGAGCTCATCACATCGGGACTATGTTCCCCAAAACCCTGCGCAATTCAACGTTTTTATGCAAAATCTGTTGGATTATCTTTCCAACAAAACTAGTCATTGGGGTTCTTATCCGCCTTCAGGCAGAATTGCGGAGTTGCAGGAAAGCTACAACGCCTGCCAAGCGGCGTTCCACAGTGCCATCGAAACACCCACTCCAGCCAACAGGTTGAGGCGCAACGAAACGCAAGCCGAAACCGTCAAAGAACTGCGAAGCTTTGTCAATCAATTCCTGCGTTTTGAGCCTGTCACCAATGCTGATCGACTCGAGATGGGTATCCCGAATCACGACAATACCCGCACCGACCACAAAGTTGTAACCGAAATGGTCGATCACGTTCTGCACCTCCGCAACATCCGTGAAATCATGGTCGATTTTTGGGTGCAAGGTCAAAGCGGCAAAGCCAAACCAAAAGGCTACGACGGCGCAGTTCTCATCTGGGGTATCCTCGACACCCCACCACAACACACAGACGAATTAATCCACCACGCTCTTGCAAGCCGCACACCTTTCGCCCTCCATTTTGAAGAAACCGAACGAGGCAAAACTGTCTACGTCGCCGCCTGCTGGCAAAACGATAGGGGGATAACCGGGCAATGGTCGGAGTTTAAGTCAGCAGTAATCCCGTAAGCAAACATAAAGTACCAAACAGTGTACAGGGAGCGGGGGCAGCGGCTGGCTGAAAAAACTCAGGGGGAGTCCGCTTCCGAACCTGCTTTGCAGTTTCTACAGCGGGGAGTCCCTGAGATTGTTTTTCCAGCCAGCCGCCGCCCCAGCACCCTGTACAAGTATTGTGTTAATGGTTTCAAATTATTTTACTGCGTACTTATTATTGGTGAGTGAAAACAATTATGTTAGGTTTAAGTCGCAATTATTGTAATTGCACAAACCCAATGAACATCTCCCCTTTAACAATCATGATTGGATAAACCCCTCGCCACAGCTTGTACGCAAAGGAGTGGTATATAACACGGGCAGGCGGGCTGCGAAAAGCACTGTCGGCGAAATACGGCTGTGTAGTCATAGTGTTCTGTCTTATTCAAATGCCACAATGGCACGTTAAGTTAATTCTTTATTACATAAAGAATTAACGCACTTTGTCATTCCGCTAACCGAATAAGACAGAACACTAGCTTGCCACGCCAGACAGGTTGTGTCAAAACTATTTTTTCGTCATTTTTCGCGTAACGTATGCAAGCATATTCAATTGTTTTCATCTACATTCCACTATTTTTTAA
>WQWD01000029.1 GCA_009785545.1 Treponema sp.
CGTCAATATTATTGGCGCGAAGCAGCTAATCAGCGCAGCGAGCGCAAGATGAAAGGCGGGAACGCCTTTTTTTTTGCGTCCGTGGACGCGCAGCAGACGACGAAGTCGGCTTAACCCAAAAATGAGCGGAGCGATATTTTTGACGGGGGGCTTGGGGGACGCCAGTCTGTGGCTTTTGACACAGGCTGGGGCTCACCCCAACGAGAAGCACAAAGAAGGGCCCTTTGTGCATTGCTCGCCGCAATAGCATCCACCCTGAAATACTTCATTTTGCATTGGCAGAAAATATCATACTTTTACGGGCTTCCAGTCCAACATCATATAATTTTACGGTTACTGTGCGGTTTTTCTTAACAATTATTTGATAAAATATTTGAGAGAAAAAAATAACCACTCAAAAATTAGAGGTAAAAACATGCGAAAGGAAAAATCGAATAACGACGTTGCCTTCGACAAGCTGTGCAGAGATAATCAAAAGAATCTGCAAAAATTCGTGTTCAGGCTTGCGGGTGAAGATAAACATATAGCCGACGATATAATTCAGGAAACATATTTGTACGCCGTGGAGAACAAAGAAAAATTGTTGACTCACCCAAAGCCCACCGCATGGCTCTACAAGAGCGCACATATTTTTTATAAGCGAAATATGTCAATACTCAGGACTGTTCAGACAAATGAGGAAAGTTTGGACAACATTGCGAAAAAAAATGCCGAGAGCAATTTTAATTTATTTGTTGAGATTGATTACGGCGGCGATACGGAAGAAATATTTTCTGCGTTGTCCGATAAAGAAAAAGATTTGGTAGAACTGCGATACGGGCAAGGCTTCTCACTCGAAGAGATAGCAGTCATGCGCCAAGTGAGCTATATAACGGTGCGTCGACGTCACGCAAAAATTTTGAGGAAATTAAAGTGCCATTTTGAAGAGTCAAACAAAAGTTAATTTTGTTATTTTGCACAAAAAAATAATTTAATCTAAATATATTTTGTGAAAAAAGTGGAATTAAGTTTTTTTTCGAAAAAGGTGATACAAAAAGGCAGCGAAAAAGTGTTAAATATATAAGGGGGATTTAAATAAATTGATAGAAGATAGAAAATACTCAAGGACGAAGTGCGTCGCCAAGAGGAAGTGAAAAAGTTAAGGCAATAAATGGATGATATATTGGAGACAAAGTGAGGAGGGGGGCGTAATGCGAATACGCTGTGATTACTTGGCAGGTCGCAGGTATCATCGTGAATAGTGAGATGATTCCAATGGTTCAATCGAAAATGCGCGTGAGGTCTGGTGTTCTTTCAACGCGCACATGGCATTTAAACCCCTGCTGAAATATCATGTGCTGCACTGCCACACAATTATGAACATTTTGTAAAAAAATAAGAAAGGCTAAATTTTAAGGAGTAATGTTTTATGATGAACAACAAAAAATTTAAGTTTAAAATAACATGCTTGATGCTATCGGTCTTTATGAGCATAACAACAATTCCGATTTCGGCTATTGGGGATGATAACATGGGCGGCTTGGTGACTTATGATGATGTGTTCGCGACATATTGGGTCTATGAGGTTGATTTTGAGCAGTTTGAGCTAATTGATGATATAATGTACTGGGAGCTTGCGTTTTATGAGGATGAGTATGATGAAATATACGATGCGCCAGAACCTCCGGACGAAGAGCTGCTTCCGTTTTTGAGATACGCTTATGCGACCCCGTCTGAATTGATCCAAGCTGAATTCGGTATTGCGCCTATGTCGGCGTTAGATTGGCAGATTTACATCACCGTAGACAATATCAATAGGAATATTGGAAACCTTGAAAATTGGCTTAATATCAATTTTGGGAGTCGCCGACAAACAATAACCACGATTAAACTCACGGGGACGGGAATCGTCGCGAACAATAGCGGTTTTGGCAGGGCAATCACGGCAGCGCTCCCGAATGTCGCAGACATTGATTTAAGTGCTTTCAACAATTCCCACGCAAACAACGCTACGGCGCGAACACACGGGTTTGGCATAGGGATGTTCGAAGGTGCGACTAACATCAGAAGAGTGCTCATTCCGAACAGGACATTCCTGCCAGAAAGAATGTTTGCGGGCATGACTAATTTAAGAACCTTGAGAGTGTCTTCTACCGCCACAACTCCCGCAAGGCCAATGTCGACCAGATTTGGACTCGCTGATGAAAATGTAATCAACCTTAATGGCTATACCGGAAGAATCAATGACGTAAATTTCGGCGCCCGTCTTTTTGAAGGATGCACGTCCATTGTGGCGGTGATGCTCCCCAACAGGCAAACGTCAAATAGAATGTTTGCTGGGTGTACTTCTCTCTCAGCTTTAAGAGTAGGTTCGAGCAGTATCCGAGACTCGCGCGGGAATCTGAGGCCGCAATTCGTAAACACCATAGATTTGACCAATTATACTAGGGTGTTTGGCGATGAGCTTTTTGCAGGATGCACGTCAATAATAACGGTCAAATTGCCAAGGAACAGGCTTCTTTCAAGAGGCATGTTCGACAACTGCACTAACTTGAGATGGGTTATCGGTGCGTTCAATCAAACGATGGTTCTTGACCCCAACGGGGTTGCACTTGGCCGTACAGGCTCATCCACGATGCAAAGATTCGCTGGCAGGACGCCCGCCAATGCTCGCATAGCTGGACCAGGTTTTGTCGAATACAGTCCTCCTACGTTTACAGTTACTGCCGGCGGTCAGGTACGCATAGACAGAAGAAGTAATCCGGACACCGGCTTATACATGGTGCAAGCCAGGGTAGGTAATTCTTGGAAAGACCAAGGCATCATTAATTCGAACGGCGCCAATAGTTTTCAATTGAGTTCTGCTCTTGGCATCGAATTTAGAATTAGAGTTCACCCTATCTATGACCAATTCAATTGGAATGGCAGGACAGTCAACGGCGGAAGATTCAGATCCATGGAAAGAAACTACAGATGGGGCGTAGCTTTAGGTTCGTCAAATGTGACTTCCAATTTGACATTGACAATCAATTATTATGGCACAAGCACGAGTTGGCTTACGCCCGTGCGAATCCTAAATGCAGTTGCTGCACAGCATCCCGGCAGATCCATTGAACAAATAGGTACGTTGCGCATTACGGGCAACGGAACAATCGCATCAAACACCAGCGGAGCAATAGGCCTTGCTATAACGAATTACCTGCCAAATTTGCATACACTTGATTTGGGTGGCTTCAACGGCGTATTTGGAAATCATGCATTCAGAAACACAGAAAATATCCGCTCTGTGATTCTTCCTGACAGGCTTTTAACATTAGGCACAAATATGTTCAACGGAAATATCAATTTGACCACTTTAGCTGTAGGGCAGGCTGCGTTTAACTTACTCCAAAATGAAGCACTGGATATCATTGATTTGCGTAATTTTAGAGGCACATTCGGTTCTCATATGTTCGCAGGCTGCATATCCATTGAGGCAGTTAATATTCCGCATAACATACCCTTAGCTAACCGTATGTTTGAAAACTGTGAGGCCCTGCGCACTTTGACTGTTAATGGAAACCCAAGAGATGCATTGGATTGGGATTTCTACGGCATAGATTTGCGACGCTTCCAAAGTACGTTCGGTTCGTATATTTTCCATAACGGCGAATCTATTGAAACAATTCTTCTGCCAAGGAATATACCGCTGGGAAGTAATATGTTTAGGAACTGCGTAAATATATGGGACGTGTGGCTGCATCCGAATCAGACTGAAAGATTGTCTTCAACTACAGCTTTCAACGGTATTCCGCAGTTAAGCCACGACGATAGTATAGAGCCTGTTATCAACATCCCGGCGAATTATCCGGTTGGCAACCTTTCATCGCACATCAGGAATCGCTTCGAAATTGAAACATTTGATGTTGATCCTTGGGGATGATAGAAATAATAATTTGCAAGGGCGATACAATCGCCCTTGCAGCACTCTATATTTTTAGTATTCATTTCAGCATTTTAATAAATTTTTAGAGGTCGATTCCCCGCAGCTCTGCTGCGAACTAACTTTTATTTTCAGGAGGAGTTAATAATTATGAAAAGAATTTTAAGCGCGATACTCATAGCAGTATTTTGTGCTATGTTGCTTCCGAGTGGAGGCGTTTCAGCCACAACAGATGCGCCTGTGCTCACACCCCCTTCTATTCGTGTCGGAGATATAGTTCCTTTTGGCTTCGACACATTGGGGTGGAGAATATGGAATTGGCAGGTATTGGATGTGCAAGACAATAGAGCGCTGCTCATAAGCGACTCATTAGGAGGTATTATGTTAAACAGGCCTTTTTGTGTCACTTCCGCAACCGCCGGTACTGCTGTTACTTGGGAAACAAGCGATATTCGTTCTTGGCTGAACGATGTGTTTTATCAAGACATTTTCAGCGACGAAGAGCGGGAAAGCATATTCGAAACTCAAGTGTTCACTAATAATAATCCATGGTTCGGAACGCCAGGCGGCAACACCACAACCGATAAAATTTTCCTGTTGAGCATTGAAGAGACAGTCTATTATTTCGGCGACAGCGGGCAGCTGCAAAATCGCCCCACTCTAACTACTACTGCTATAGATGATAAATTCAATGTCGACCGCTCGTGGTGGGCGACGGTTTCGTCTTGGTGGCTGCGCTCGCCCGGAAATCAACCAATCCCGATGGGGGGAGCAAGGGTAGCTTCTCTTATGGCGATGGTCGGGCATGATGGGCACATCGACCTTAGCGGCGTAATAAATCAAGTGTCAGGGTATGCCGGCGTTCGTCCCGCCATGTGGGTGGATATAAATGCCCTTGCAGTCGTACCGCCGACGAACGGCGATTGCGACTGCATAGACTTTTCACACCCCGACCTCATCGTCAGCGCCGCCTATGCATCGATGACCGATATAGCTGTTCACGCCTCGACGGATAATTTCTATATCAATCTCAGCCGCGAAACAATTACGTTCCCCGACAATTTCACCCCCGCAACATTCAGGGTGGCTCCCAACAGAACCTTTACCAACGTAAGGGCAGACGGAACTACCTTCACAACGCGATTCCCGACGCTTCTCAATCGTCCAATGTCCCTGCAAGTCGTCGGCAGGTTTCACGGAGCAGATGAAGACGCAACCATCACTTTCCCCAGCATTAACGGGCGCGCACCCGTTCCGCGGGTGCGTGTAAATTATTCACTCCTTGCCGATTGGATGGGGCTTACCAACGGTCAATGGGTGCTCACAACAAGGCCGCCGAGTGGTCAAGTTCCTGAAGTGGTCAGGGATGGAATAGAAATCGGCGTTGCGGCGATGGTGCAGCCCAACCCCAACAGAGCTCCGAGGCCTGCTAATTTTGTAGACGATAACGGGTTCGGGCGATTCTTTGATGAGCGCGGCATCTGTGTAATGAGCCTGCCGGAAGCAATCCCGCCGGCGAGGCAACGCACGTTTGTGACGAGGCGATATATTTTACGCGCCGCTCCATCAATGGCGGTGAACGACGACGACGGTACCGTGACTTATACTGCTGCGAGCGGACAAAGGAGCTTCAACATTCGAAGCCAGCAGTTGTTGCGGGTGGGCTCAGGGGTGAATCTAACCGCGGTAGAAGAGCGCTTGAATAACGACGGTACAATCAGAACCCCCGCAAGGGCATTCGTTACAGTCTCTCGCGGGAGAAAATCAAGCATAAATGGAAACTTACCGATACTGCAACAAGCAAGAGCCGAGATAGATGTGTTGGGGTTCACAGGGAACGTCAGAGTTTGGATACCTGCAACGCAAAATAGGCCGGCTAGTCAAGTTCGGACTTTCCAATTTCCCGCACTGTCCGAACCAAGCGGCAACTAACCGAATTGTTTGGTCAATGACGACGCACGCAAACTTGCGAAATTCTGAGAAATCTGCGATCATGAAAACGGTGGGGCTAAGCCTGCCGTTTTTCGTTTTATCGGAATAGCTCCGCTCAATTCTCATCTCACGATCCCAGCGGGTGCTTCTATTATAATGTATAAAGAAATTCAGACAAAAGAACAAGAAGAAAAAATCCAAGAGCTACGCACAAATCGGCGAGTTGACAACAAGTCAACTGGCTGAAAAAAATCTGGACTCGACGTATGAAAGAAACACCCGCATAAAAATGTTGGAGCTGGACAGTGAAAAAATGAGCATACGCGAACAATGCGAGCTGTTGGGCCTGAACCGAACGAGCTTGTACTACAAAACAGTTCCGGTAAGCGATTCAAAACAAAAGCTGCTGAACCGAATAGATGAGATATACACAGCAGATCCGTCATTCGGGGGACGTACAATCGGTACAATATTACGCAGAGAGGGCTTCGCCATCAGAGCGACCCGACAGTGCGCTCATATATGCGTGAAATGGGGCTGTATGCGATATATCCAAGTCCGAACCTGTCAACAAAACGGGCTGTGAAGAGCCTGATATACCCGTATCTGCTTCGAGGAGTTGACATTGTCAGAAACAATCAAGTATGGGGCACAGACATCACGTATATACGATGCAACCGCCCTGCACTGAAAGTGCAGGGAATGACGGAACGACTGGAAGTCTGCGCTTAGGCTGAAGCCCGGCTGTCTGCCAGAAAAGGGTTCTCATTCGCTTAAATGCAAGGGTGCGAATTTTTCTCACCAAAATATTTACACAGGTTCAGCCACGTAGAATCAGATGACACTCAAGTGTCCGCAAGTGCTGAAAGCATTTCTCGACTGAAAGTCGAGGGTTTCAAACCAATCGCTTGTTAAATGAAATCAATGGCTGTGTTGATTGAAGTCGGAATGGAAAGATACTACGATGTCAGTCTGATTAACAGATAGAATAAAAACACATTGTTTGCACAAATCTAACAATGTGTTTTTTGGTGCAAATAGAAGTTAGTGCATTTGTTCTTATTATCATTTTGCAGATACAGAAAAAAAGGGGATAGTTTGTGTGTCTCCGGAATTCCTAGAGCTGTGCGGCTGAAACGCAACTAACAAGCCCTTGACAGATAAATTTATTTGCTGTAATATCGTAAAAAGTCTAAATAAGGAGTTTTTATATGGATATACACAAAGAATAACCAAGATTTCTTGAAGTTGATATGAGATACAAAACACCCGCAATTCTACCCTCTCGCATACTCAGGGCGGCGGAAGCAATTTTTAAGACAAAAATAAGCCGACCTAAATAAATACAATCACCATGCGTAAAAAGCTATATTTAGGCTTTTTACGCGGCTAACTAAGATGAAAATTTATGTTTTACAAAAATCTACTAAATTTGCGATTGGTTATGGATATACCCGAAACTTTATTGATTGAATAAACCCCTTGACAAAGCGTTTTGTTTGTAGTATAATATGCGTAAAATAAAGAATATAAGGAATTTTTACTTATGACAATAAACAAGAAAACGAGCCAAGATTTCTTAAGGTTGATGTATCTGATACAGAACAATCGCAGTTCCACCTTGAGGCGAATACACGAGGCCGCATACGCTGTTTTAACCCAACCAGTTTACACAGCGATAGACCATACCAAGGGCGGCAAACCATTTTATTCCTTAGAGCCGATACAGGATATTACAGAGGAAAATACACCCATGCGGAAGCCGGGCGGCCGTCCCCAAAGCCTGACCGATGAGCAGAAAGCAGTTATATTAAACAGCGACCTGCCCCATCTCCAGTTGGCTCGGCTTTACAAAGTCGCCGAGGGTACTATCAGAAATGTTCGTAAGAATAAGATAAAATGATATTTTTACGACTACAGGGCGGCATAAAAATTAAAAAAGTTTTTTTGTTCGCCCCCTTGACAAGATATTAAATTCGTGGTATGATAGAGATATTCTTTTATGTATCGAGAAAAGGAGGGGATATAATAAGCAAGAAACCAAAATCAGACGCTAAAATAAATCAAGTTCGCTTACTGTTCTCTAATGATGAACTCGAAAAACTTGACTTTATTTGCGAAGTCGAAAATCTTAGCAGAGCAGCAGTTATCAGAAAATGGATTGATGAAAAATATCCCAAAGCAAAGAAGAAAGGATAAAGCTACTGTTTGGCGACACGGCTTTATCCTGAACCACAAACGGAACGCACCGTCAATATTTATGTCCTACGATGTTCAATCAAGGAACGTCATAGGAGCGTTATCTCTATGCTCACAGGAGCGTGAGCACTACTCTGCTATACTTAGTATAGCAGAATGCGTTTCGTTTGTCAATGCCCAAATTATGTAAAAAAACAAAGGAGCGATTTTTATGGAAAAGTATTACATGAGCAATAACACGCTGGATTTATTGGAGCGCAGCGAAATTGATCTGAACCAGTTGCGCACTTTATTATGTTGCATTTGCGATTATTTTAAATATTCATATGAATACGTCAAAGAGAATATGCACGAATTATCCTTGCGATATTCGCACTATCACATATTGCTTAATATTGCGCTTGACAAGGCGATTAGCGCACAGCGCACACTCCAAGAGGCGATTAATAATGCAGAGGTTATTAAATAATACGCATAAGTAAATTCTGTAATATAGAGTTTTTACGCATAATTAGCCGATAAAAAATTATGTTTGAAACGAAAGGATTGATATGATTAACACGAAAAAAATTTACTGCAATGTCGATGAAGTGCCGTATCAGAATAAAGCCGAAGCGGATAAAGCAATCGGCGGCATAGTCAATCGCATGAAATGCGATAAACGGCTTTTAAGTATGTCTGCCGAGAGTTTGAGCCGGGCAGTTACACAAGGCTATAGCTTCACGGCGGCGGCATTAAAAGGCACGACGGCAAAAGATTTTGTCAGTCAAAGCCTTGCAGTTTTAGATATTGACAACAAGCGCGATGATATTCCCGTCACGACCGTCGAGGCGGCTATCCAGACGCTGGAGGCCTACGGGATAAAATACAGCTTCATGTATTATTCTTATAGTCATACTACCTCTGCCCCCAAGTTTCGGATAGTGTGCGTTTTAGATGAAGCGGTTACAAACCCCGATGAAGCGATAAGATTAAATAAATATCTTATATCCCTTTTCCCGCAAGCTGATGAAGCCTGTCATAATTTAGACCGCCTTTATTATGGAACGGATAAGGGGCTAGCAACCGAGGTTTACGACCGCACGACAAAAATAATACTCCCGGCTGAACCTGAACCAGACCCGGCGACCGGGCCGCCCAAAGAAGCCCCCGCGCGCTCATCGGTGACGGCGGGAGCGTTTGACCTGACACAGGCGATACAAAGTTTTGATTTGGCGGGATATATCAGGCAGACCACAGGCGCGGAGGGCGAACGAAAAGGCAAAGACGTTTTATTTAATCCCTGCCCGGTGTGTGGGCATAAAGATGATTTTTATGTCGATACCGAACGGAATATATATAAATGTCATAGCGCGTCAAATAATTCCGGCGGCAATATTTTGAACTATCTTATGAACACGCGGAACTGGGATATAAAGGCGGCTCGGGAATATTTTATATATGATATTATGAAACAAGACCGACAGGCGCAGCGGGAAGCGTTCAAGCAAGCGAAAAGGCAGGAGAGAGTAGAAGAACAGACGGGGAGCGCGGATTTTAAGATTGACAATTATATTTATGATGATAAAATTAATTGTGCGCTGCTTGCTGAATTTATAAAAGAGCGCGAGCGTTATATATTTGTTCGCGACCACGCTAAAGAAAATGTCCAGCATTATTTGTATAAAAATGGATATTATAGTTTGATTGCAGACCTTGAGTTTAAATCGTTTATAAAAAACTTTATCCCGCTTGAAATGCAGAAAATGGAGCATATAAACGAGGCGTTCAATTTAATATCGCTTGACGATAAATTTTTGAGGCGCAGCCAAATAGACAACAACGAGAATATAATCAATTTTAAAAATGGTGTTCTGCACCTTGACACGATGGAGTTAAAGCCCCACAGCCCCGATTATATTTGCACCAAGCGAATCCCGCATAATTTTGTGCCGGACGCGCCGAGGCCGGACACCGGGCATTTCGATAAGTACATGGCCCACTTGACAACCGGGGATAAAGGCAAAGCAAGCCTTATCTTGCAGGTGCTGGGCATGGCGATAAGCAATATTAAAGGCTACCGCCCGAAAAAAGGGTTGTTTATGTTCGGTGAGGGTGACACGGGCAAGAGCGTCATTCGCGGATTGGCGGCGCATTTAGTCGGCGAGGAAAACAACAGCGGCATTAACCTTGAAACCCTTGAAGCCCGGTTCGGCACGTCTGTTATATACGGTAAGCGGCTTGTCGGAAGCCCTGATATGTCGTTTATGACAGTAAAGGAGCTTCACGCCTTTAAGATGATTACGGGCGGCGACGATATAACAGCGGAATACAAGCGCGAAAATGCTTTTACATACAGATTTGACGGTGTTGTCTGGTTCTGTATGAATGAGCTGCCCAAGTTCGGCGGCGACAAGGGCGACCATGTTTACGACCGTATGATGATGGTAGAATGCAACCCCAAGAAGCCGGAGTTTCTGGACAGGGAATTGCCGGAGAAACTGCTGACCGAGATTGAGTATATTATATCCCTTGCAATCAAGGAACTGCAAAAGGTTATAGACAACGGATATAATTATGTTATCCCGCAGTCGGTCAGGGATTCACGGGAATATTATAAAAAGCAGAACAGTAGCTTCTTGTTATTCTTTGATGAATGTACTACCCCCCGCCTCGATGGTAAGATTTACGACAAATGCACCCGTAAGAAATTTTATGATGTTTATGCCGCGTGGTGCAAAGACAATAATCGCGGCGTATCAGAAACCAAACCCGCCGTTCTGAAAATGCTGGAGAGCATGGGGAAAGCCGCGTCATATCAAGACAAACACGGCAACAGATATTACCGTGATTTTACCCTTACTTTGGAAACAAAACGGGATTACTCCAAGGTTTACGGCTATGATGATACGATGAATATTAAAAATTAAGGTTAAATTAACAGCAACTGTTACAGCAATAGTTTTATAACAGTTGCTGTCTTTTTTCGCCCATTTTATGCGGGAAACAGCAAGGACAGCAACAACAGCAACTGTTTTTAAGTTGCGCGCGCGCGCGATAGTATATACTGTGGAGCGTTTACACGAACTGAGAAATTGTTGCTGTCCTTGCTGTCCTTGCTGTCTTTTTGAAAAACATGCGGCAGAATGGGTAGAATTAGACAGCAACAGTAACAGCAACTGTCTGTATAAAACAGCAACAGTTGCTGTTAACCCCTAAGCCGGGGTTAGCCGCCGCTTCAAAAATGACCGGAGTTCAATTCCCCCCTCCGCTGATTTCACACGCGCCGCCCCAAAGAAGCCGCCGTTTCGCGCGGGGGATTGCCGGGACGTAATCTGCCATAAAATGGGGGATTCGTGTTCATTTGGTGTTCACGCCGTCCAAAAGTTGGGGCGAACGAGATATTACGCGGCTGTGAAATATGGCATGTTTTGTTCAAGGTGTGATAATATATTTTGCTGGGGAGTAAAAAGGGTGGTAAAATGGTGTCATTCCCTTGCTGGCGATTCGGTGAAAGAGAGATTTTGTTGACTTGCCCAACGGCAACGGACTGGATTGGAGCGCAGATGGGAGTCGGCGAGCGTTCGCTCCGCAAGATTATCGCAGGCAAATTCAAGAGCACGCAGGGGGGCAGGGTTTTTAATTTGCGCTGTGCGCTAAATAATACTCCATTTTTGACGAATCTCTCTATATTTAGGTGCAAACTTACGGAGCCTGCGGCTTGACAACGGGCTGCTCAATATCCCGCTGTTTAACCTTGAAAATTATTTGAAGAAAAATTAAAGACAGCATGGGGCGCGAGTTTTTGCCTCTCTTTTTTTTGCTGGCCCGCAATAGGAATGTCCCGATAAGTCCCCCCGGCGAAAAATCCTCGCATATTTTTTTACCCTAAGCCGTTCGCATTGCCCTGTCTGATTTGCGCGCTGAAGCTCACGCGGGAAAAAACCAACCGCCGCGAAAAATATTTTAGAGAGCAGTCACGGTCAGCTGCGATAGCTACTCGCAAACTTTTTTGACCGTATTTATATTAGGAGGATTTATTTTAGAGGAAATATTTTTATTTAAAATTTTTCCTCCGCTCATCCGCCTATTTAAGAAAAGAAAAATAATTTGTACTTTCATTCTGGCTGAAAATTTCTGCATATTTTTTTGCGGTGGTTGCGACAGTTGTTTTTTTATCCCATACGAGCATCAGCGAGCAAAGCAGACGGAGCAACGCGAACGGCTTAGGGCAAAAAAATCTGCGAGGATTTTTCGCCGGGGGCTTGGGGCGAGAATGTGTCAAAAGGGGTTGAAAAAGGACGGTAAAAATGGTATAATATAGACATCAGAAAGAATGGCGGGTAAAAAAAGAAATGGGATATATAAAAGGGGAAAATCGGGAGCAAATGATACTGTTTCCAGAAAGCATAGAGGAATATGTTTCGGAGGATAATACAGTTCGAGTGATAGATGCGTATGTGGATAGTTTAGACGTTGACGTGCTTGGCTTCACGAAAGCACAGCCCAAAGACACCGGACGCCCGCCGTACTCGCCGCAGGATTTGCTGAAGCTGTATGTATATGGCTACATGAACCGGGTTCGTTCGTCGCGGCGGTTAGAAACAGAAAGCAAGCGCAATATTGAAGTGATGTGGCTGCTGAAAAAGTTGTCGCCCGACCACAAAACCATCTCCCGTTTCCGTCATGAAAATGCGGAGGCGTTGAAAAACGTGTTCAGGGATTTCGTGAAACTGTGCATGAAGCTGAACTTGTACGGAAAAGAGTTGGTTGCCATTGACGGGAGCAAGTTCAAAGCGGTAAACTCAAAAGACCGCAACTTCACAGAAGGCAAGCTAACGGACAGGCTCGCCCGCATCGAAGCGAAGATAGCAGAATATTTAGAGCAGCTTAATGAACAAGACATTCAAGACGATGGCGCAGATATGAAGCCCACGGCTGAAGAACTTGCCGTTATCATATCAGGGCTTTCGCAGCGCAAGTCTGAGTACGAGGGCTACCGCAAAGATATGGAGGAATCGGAGGCAACACAGAAATCGTTGACCGACCCTGAGAGCCGCCTGATGAAATACCACGGAGATACGGTAGTGGGGTATAACGTGCAGACGGCGGTGGACAGCCTGAACAAACTGATAGTGGAATTTGAAGTTACGAACCAAGCGCAAGATAAAAATTTGTTAAGCCCGATGGCGATAAGCGCGAAAGAAATGCTTGAAGCAGAGGAACTGAGCGCCGTGTCAGACGCAGGCGACAGCGCGAGCGATATAGTGAACTGTATCGAAAATGGTATTACGCCGCACGTAGCGCATATAGATGGGGGCGATATACAGGTATGCGTGGAAACAGAGGAAGCAGAAATCGTTCCGATTGAGTCGCACACAAACGGGCGGTGCGTGTATATAGCGAAACGAAACGTAGCCGTGTGTCCGATGGGGCAGATACTCTATCCCGGCTCATACAAAAAACGGGCGCGGGCGGCTCTGTTTCGTAACGGCAGGGCTTGTTCGAAATGCCTGTGCAAATGCACGAAGGAGAAGTACAAAGCGTTCGAGATAATGATGAAAAAATCTGAGTTCAGCAAGGAGTATGACGACACAAACCTTCGGGTTAAGCAGATTACGATTTCATCGGACAAGGCAATTCTGAAGCAGAGAAAATGTATTGCTGAACACCCATTCGGCACGGTCAAGAGGGCGATGGACGCAGGGTATCTGCTCACGAAAGGCAAACGCAAAGTCAGGGGAGAGCTTTCGCTGGCATTTTTGGCGTACAATCTGAAGCGCGCCGTCAATATTATTGGCGCGAAGCAGCTAATCAGCGCAGCGAGCGCAAGATGAAAGGCGGGAACGCCTTTTTTTTTGCGTCCGTGGACGCGCAGCAGA
>WQWD01000030.1 GCA_009785545.1 Treponema sp.
CGTGTTTTGCGTATTATTAATTCCTGATTGTTCTTTGTTAACTGCCAAGTTAGTTGTCATTATGTTTTTGCGCTCCGTACCATAGAAAGCCCGATTACCAAAAACAGGAAAACAGGAAACCAAGCTCCTATAAATGGGGGAATATAATTAAGCCTTGCCAGCGCCATGCTTAACATTTCCGTAACATAGTAAACCACCGCCGCAGAAAGGCTTGTAAAAAGACTCATAAGCAGAATGTTTTTTCTGAATCTTCCCCCCATAGAAACCGACAGAATCATAACAATAATCGAAGCTGCGGAAAATGAAAAACGCCTGTGATAATTTGCCTGTACGTGTGAATACGGCAAACCTGCCGCACGTAAATCCTGAACCAAAAGCCCCGCATCTCTTGCATTCAGTTCTTCTACATTAACTGCGTGCCTTCGGAATGTTTCAGGATCCTCGTCAAAAAAATTAGTCGGCTCTAAAGGACTGATACGCAAAAATTCACCATCATGTTGATAGATAACTGCGTTTCTGAATTCCCAATAAGTTTCTCTCCATATCGCCGAAGGAGCGCGTATCTGTGAAACGAAGCCTCCGTTTTCGTCAATTTCAACAATGTTAACTCCATTCAGAATTTGATTATTAACATCAAAAAAATCTACTGCGTAAATTATTCTTCCTTCTCTTGACCTGATTACAATATCAGAATTTAATTCTGTTACATGGCGGTTCAGAGCGATTCTTGTAAGCTCATTTTTTGTTTTTGATGTTGGAATAACTAAAATATCTGTAAAAAAAAATGAAAATATAGAAGCCAAAAAACCAACTATAACAAGCGAAATACTAAAACGTCTGAATGGTATTCCCGACGAAAAAACAGTAGTAAGCTCATTTCTTGCGTAAAGATCTCCAAGAGTATAAGCAGAAGCAAAAAGCAAAGAAATAGCCATAGAATTAGAAATGCTTTCTGGAATATAATAAAGGCTGATCCGTAATATTGTAACTACAGACACTTCGTTATTGAGAAAATTTGTCAAATTACTAAAAAGGTCAATTAACAGAAAAAGAAATACAAATAAGGATATTGCAATAAAAAACATCGGGAAAAATTGGCGTAACAAATATCTGTCAAGAGTTAAAAAACCTATCTCTTTATTTTTGATCATTTTCGTATCCTGAAAAGAGCTAAAATGATACCGATAGCCAATGATAAAATATTAGGGAGCCACATTGACCAAAAAGGCGGTGTTCCTACTCTTAATCCCATCGTCTGCCCGATAAAAAGCATTGACCAATAAACAACGGCAATCAAGACGCCAAAAATAAAACCTACAGCCTGCCCGCTTTTTTTTGCCATTAAACCAAGTGAAACCGCAAGAAAAACAAAACAAAAAGCACCTAACGGAACAGAAAATTTTCTGTAAATTTCTATTACATGGCTTGTAAGATTTCTGTCGTCTCGAATTGATTCTATCGCTAAAAGTTCACGGTTAAAAGCAGAAACAGCGGCAGATCTTCTGTTCCATTCATCAGATTCCGGTCCTGCTCTGAATATATTTTCCAAACTTACAGCAAAGTTTAAAGAGCGAATTTTTCGGTCATTTATTCTGTCCGCCAATTCCGCTCTTCTTATTTGAATCTGGGTATGTACATCTCTAGCGCTCATTTCTCTTGGAGTTATGTTCATCATTTGATGAATTATATCTTCATTGGATACCCAATATTGCAAATGCTCTGCCGTAGCGTAATCAAAATCTTCTCTTACTATTTCTTTTGAAGAATTAATAAAGGCATTTTCCAGTTCAAGGCTTAAACCAAACACTCCGCCGTCTCTTAACTCCGCCGAGCTTGCCATAATAATACGGCGTTCGCCGTCATCTGTTCTGTCTAAAATCAAAATATTGTGAATAGTATTGCCCGTAACATCACCCGTAACAATTACAGTATCCTGAAATCTTTTTACTGAATTCGGCTGAAGCTCAAGAGCCGGAATGGAAACAAGTATTCTCCGCCAAAGCCTGTTAAATTGAATTGTCCCGGCAGGAAGCAAAATATCGTTTGTAAAAAATGACAAAAGCGAAACTACAACACCTACCGCAATCGCCGGAAAAAAAACGGCTTTGTAAGAAAGCCCGGATGAAAGCATTACAAGAATTTCATTGTCAGAGGTTAGACGCCCTACAGTCATAAGCGTACCAACCAAAGACGCAAATGGAGCCGACATGGCAATAACGGTAGGAAGCGAATACAGAATTAAAAGCGCTACTTGTTCAAAAGGCACACGCCTGGCCAATACTTCCAGCGCCATTAAAAGAATTTGGTTTACAAAAAAAACAAAAAAGAAAAACAAAAAACAGATAAGGAAAGAAAAAGCCATTTCGACTAATACATACTTAAAAATAGTGGGAGAAATATAACGTTTGGATTCAAATGCGTTGGTTCTGAACATTTATACTCCGCTAGAACCGAAACCGCCGTTTCCTCTAATGGTTACAGAAAGAGCGTCAGTTTCTTTTATCACGGCACAGCATACAGGAGCTATTACAAGTTGGGCAATCCTCTCCCCGTCTTTAATCGTAACATCGGATGAGCCCAAATTAATCAGAATTACTTCTATCTCGCCCCTATAATCAGAATCAATCGTACCCGGAGAATTCAGAACAGTAAGCCCGAATTTTACCGCCAAGCCGGAACGAGGGCGTACTTGTCCTTCAAAACCATCGGGCAGCTCAATTTTTATTCCTGTTGGAATTTTTTCCCTGCCAAGCGGAGGGATTGTAACATCAGTCTCAAGAAATGCCCGCAAATCCATGCCCGCAGCGTTTTCACTTTCATATTGAGGAAGACTAACACGCTCATGGACTTTTAAAACTTTTAGTTGTATCTCCTTGCACTTCTCGGGCATTTTTATTCCTTCAAAATACGCAAAAAGCGTATAAATTTTAATTAACATCGAATACGTCAACCAACGCAAATCACTGGAAAATATCAAAGTGTAATTTGCGAATATTAACGTCGTTCGATGTTAATAATATTATCGGCGATGACCGCTTCTGGGACGCTCGTCTCTCCTTCCTCCCCTGTTTTCTCTTGGCCTTGAGTCATTTTCGCTTTCAGGCGGAGCACCGTCAGGATCAATTGCGTCAATATAAGAGAGGTTCAGACGCCCCATTTTATCGATCTCTGTCAATTTAACAGGGATTTGCTGACCTTCGCTTAAAACATCCGTAACTTGAGCGATTCTCTGTCTGGAAAGTTTGCTGATATGAACCATGCCTTCTTTACCCGGCAAAATTTCAACAAACGCTCCGTAATCCATTATGCGCTTTACAGTACCGTTATATATTTTGTTAATTTCCGGGTCTGAAGCGATACCCATTACGGCAGCTTTGGCTTCTTCTGAATCTTTTGTGTTTTTGCCGAAAATCGTTACGGTTCCGTCATCCTCTGTGTTGATTTTTACCGAGTATTGTTCGCATAACGCTTTGATGTTTTTTCCGCCCGGGCCGATAAGAGCACCGATTTTGTCAATATCAATACGCAATGTAACAATTTTGGGAGCGTACTCTGATATTTCTTCCGCCGGCTTTTCGATGCATTTACTCATAATGTCAAGAATATGCAGTCTGCCTCTTTTTGCCTGATCGAGAGCTTTGCTCATGATTTCTGGGCTGACTCCGGCAATTTTTATATCCATCTGGAAGCCGGTAATACCGTCTTTTGTTCCCGCAACTTTAAAGTCCATGTCGCCAAGGTGATCTTCATCGCCGAGAATGTCGGATAACACAGCGTATCTGTCGCCCGGTCCTGCCTGCCCTTCGGTTATCAGTCCCATCGCAATACCCGCAACAGGTTTCTTTAAAGGAACACCTGCATGGAGCATTGAAAGAGAGCCGCCGCAGACTGCCGCCATTGAAGAAGAACCGTTAGACTCCATTGTTTCTGAAACGACTCTGATAGTGTAGGGAAATTCTTCTTTGCCCGGGATCATTGCTTTTAATGAACGGAGAGCCAAATGCCCGTGTCCAATTTCACGCCGTCCTGTTCCTGTCCTGCCGACTTCACCAACCGAATATGGCGGGAAATTGTAGTGAAGCATGAAGTTTTCACGTTTGTCGCCTTCGATATCGTCAAAAATTTGCTCGTCAAAAACAGTTCCAAGTGTTGTGACAACAAGTGCTTGTGTTTCGCCGCGTGTGAAAAGCGCCGAGCCGTGTGTCCGTGCGAGGATTTCAACTTCGCAGGTAATATCACGGATATCTTCAAGCCCACGCCCGTCAACACGCTTTCCGCTGTCCAAAATGGAAGAACGTAAAATTTCATACTGCATATCTTCGAATAACGCATTAAAAAGTTTTTTTTGCTTTTCATCTTCCAGTTGGAGAGCGTATTTTTCTTCGAATTCTTTTTTAACAGCTTTTATACCATCGTACCTTTCGTGCTTTTTGGGAATAAAACAAGCAGTTTGCAGTTTTGGATAAGCTTCACTGCGAATTACATCGGCATTTTCTAAAGAATAAGAAGGAACTAACAAAGGCTGTTTTTCTTTGCCGGCGATTTCCCGTAACTTATCCTGCAAATCACAAAATTGTTTGATAACGGCGTGAGCTTTATCCAAAGCTTCGAGCATCAGCTCTTCGCTTACTTCTTTAGCGCCGCCTTCCACCATGGTGATTCCGTGCCTTGTTCCGGCAACCATAATTTCCATTGTGGATTTTTCGATTTGTTCATAAGTGGGATTTACGATAAGTTCGCCGTTAACTTGGCAAACACGCACACCAGCAACAGGTCCGTTAAATGGAATGTCTGAAATATGAACAGCCGCCGAAGATGCAATTATCGCCAAAATGTCCGGCGGGTTAACCTGATCTGTTGAAAGGGTTGTCGGGATCAATTGAATCTCACGTCCAAAACTTTTCTCAAAAAGCGGGCGCATTGGCCTGTCGATAAGACGGGAAACCAATATTTCCTTGTCCTTTGGACGGCTTTCCCTTTTGATAAAACCGCCCGGGATTTTTCCCGCAGCATAGTATTTTTCGTTGTAATCAACGGTAAGAGGCACATAATCGTAACCTTCTACTGATTCCGCTGAACAGCAGACTGTAGCGATTACCGCTGAGCCCGCATACTGAGCAAAAACAGAACCGTTTGCCTGCCTTGCTATTCTGCCAGTTTCAAGAATTAGCTCTTTACCGGCGATATCTAGTGTTACTTTTTGCATCATTATTTACGCAATCCTAATTCTTTAATCAGTTTCCTGTAACCTTCCAGATTTGTTCTTTGAATGTATTTTAACATTCTTCGGCGTTTTCCGACCAAAATCAAAAGTCCTCTTTGACCGGATTTGTCCTTTTTGAATTGCTTGCAATGTTCTGTAAGTTGTTTGATTCGTTCAGTAAGCAGAGCAATCTGAACTTCCGTAGCGCCTGTGTCTTTTTCGTCTTTGCCAAATTTTGTGACAATTGCGGCGGCACTTTCTTTGTTTAAAGCCATATATTTTTTCTCCTAATTTGGTGCTTTTTCAAAGGGTATAAAGCTATTTTAAAGTATAATGGCATAAATAGGGGAAAGTGTCAACAGCAAATGTATAGCTAGTGTCTGTCCATAAAGTCGGTTACTTTACGGACAGACCTTGTATTTTCTCCCGTTTAGTACCTAAACGGTACGAAAATACTGCGTTTAAGGTTGTCTGTCTAAAATGCCCTGCATTTATAGACAGACTCTAGCTAAAAGATGTTTCACAACACACAACCATACTTCCACTTACCGTCATTTTCCTCAACAATTGCGACAAGCGTTTCTTCGCAAAAAACGGCAAAATGTTTTTGTTGATTATCCGCACAAAGACATGAAGAACATAGAGGAAAGCTTTTTTTTCCTTCCATAATTGCGGCAAGCGGTTTGCCATGTTTAATGTATTCAACCTCTGCCCTATCAACTTCGAACCATGACATTCCCAAAGCACTAATCACATTTTTATCTATTGAGGTTAAATTAAATTCTCCATCTTTTTCGTGCCGCCCACCAAGCTCAAATCCCGCAACTTGTTTTCTAACCAATTCATTTAAATGCCCCCTGCTGCCGGCGGCAAGAGCGATGTCCCGAGCCAGAGAGCGGATATATGTACCTGATGAACAATGAACAAAAATGTCTGCAAAAGGCGGCTGCCAAGAGAGCAATTTCAATTCATGAACAGTAACAGGGCGTTTTTTCATTTCCGGCATTTCACCGGAGCGGGCAAGAGCCGAAGCTCGTTTTCCATTAATATGGATTGCCGAATACGCAGGCGGAGCTTGCATGATTTCGCCTGTAAATTGGCTTAAAACATTTTCGACTTCTTCTCGTGCCGGAACCTGAGCCTCGGCTATTATTTCGCCTTCCGGGTCGAGAGTTTCTGTTTCCGCACCAAAACAAATCTTGCCTATGTATTTTTTGTCACAATTAGAAAACCATTGGCTTAGTTTTAAAGCTCTGCCAACTAAAACTATCAAAAGCCCTGAGGCAAATTTATCAAGCGTACCTGTGTGCCCTACTTTACCTGTTCCAAGCGCACGTTTAATGTCACGTAACGCATCAAATGAGGTGATCCCTGACGGTTTGTTAAATAGAATTAATCCAGAATTCATTTTTTGCATAAACATTAAAAAAGACCGTTTTGAGCTATTTTAAAATTTCTGTTACCCTAAAAATTGCTATAAACGGTGCGCTTCCAAAACCCCACCCTATGTTCGATACTAATTGATAAACAGCAACTCCACCATACCCCCAGAGATTTGATGTGATGCGTACAGCATAAGAGCCATTATATTCTCCAAAAAAATCCATAATGCTGATTGTATCTGTTGCTGTTGTCCCTTTAGGGATCCATCCATCATTTATTCCTTGCTGAAGCGAAATGTCCATCAACTCCTTGTTTGCCGTATAAAATGCTGACTTCATACTGGCGATGACTTGAGGGCTGATATTGGTCAAAGAGGGATTGGGTTTTTGCGGCGTAAAATCAATTCTCCTAATTTTCGTCCAATAACTCTCAGGTATCCCCCATTCCATTTCCCACTCATCTTCGTACCCGTCGAGAACTTCAACTACAAGTCCTGTCGCAAAATAGGATATGTGTTTAATATCGTCTCGATTAATAAAGCCGTTATCATACGCTTCTTGCAAGCTGTAAAAAGTACCTCTTGACACATTTACTTCTTTGTCACCATTACAAGCTATCAAAAACAACCCTACAAATAGCAGGATAACCGCTGTTAAAAACAGTTTCTTTTTCATGTTAGCCTCCTTATTCTGTATTTTACTTTACTTGTATTGTTGTGAATACTCTTTCATGAAAACTTACCTTATATGATTGCAAAATACCATACACAAATCATATAACCACTGTCAGGCTGGGAGGCGTGGCTGGCAGGGAAAACATCTCTGGGATTCCTCGCCATAGAGACTGCGTCACATACTCGTATGTGCGCAGGCTCGGAGGCGAACTCCCCCAGAGTTTTCCCTGCCAGCCACGCCTCCCAGCCTGACGATGATTGTAATCAACAACAAAAACAACTCCCGCAAATTTTGTGGTTTAGCAGGGGTCAAATTATCAGAACAGGAAGTGTGTTGTGTTGATTACACGATAACTGCTTTGCGACGCATTCGCAACCTACCAATTAGTTTTAGCACTTCCATAATAAATACTTGCATTAAAGCCATGCCGCCCATAATAACCCAGTAGTGCCAGCTCAAATCATAGCGGGCGTTAAAGACACGGGCGAGAGGCGGCGTCAATAAAACAAAAGCCGTAAAACCAATCGTAAAAAGCGCCGCAAAGAAAACTCCCTTATTCGACAGGAAACCTGTCTTGAAAATAGAGTCCGAACTGCGAATAGTAAAGATATTCAAAACCGATGCCCAAGACAATACAGCAAAAGCCATAGTAACGCCTACAGTATGACCGGGTTCGATAAAAGGCACTATTTGAACTCTGGCTCCAATTGCGTAAGCAGAAAGAGTCAGTATCGAAAAAATCGCAGAGCGCATGGCGATTCTTGCGCCCAGTCCACCGGCGAAAATACCAGCATCTTTGCCCAATGGTTTTCGTTTCATAACGCCGGATTCTGCCGGCTCGAAAGCAAGGAAGAAACCGGGTATGCCGTCAGAGACAACATTGATCAAAAGTATTTGTAAAGCTGTGATAACCGGCAGTCCCGCATAGTAGTTGCTGTCCCCCAGCAAGGCGAAAGATACTGCCATGCCGGTAAGCAGAACGAAGATTTCCGCAAAGTTCACGCTCAAAAGAAAACAGATAGTTTTGCGGATATTGTCAAAGGATTTGCGCCCTTCTCCGATGGCATCAACGATTGTCGCAAAATTGTCATCGGTGATAACCATGTCGGCGGCATTTTTGGAAACCTCAGTCCCGGTAATTCCCATAGCGACGCCTACATCGGCAGCTTTCAGGGCGGGCGCATCGTTTACGCCGTCTCCTGTCATTGCGACAACTTCATTGTGCGCCGTCCATGCCTGAACAATGCGGATTTTATCCTCCGGGCTTACACGGGCGTAAACGGAAATTTCCCTTACCTGCGCATGAAGTTCTTCGTCGCTCATGAGGGCTAGTTCCGCTCCTGTGACGGCTCGGTCGCCTTCCGCCATTATGCCGATCTGCTTGGCAATTGCCGCGGCAGTTTCAACATGGTCGCCGGTGATCATGACGGTTTTTATCCCGGCCTCTCGGGCTTGAGCGACAGCAGTTGCGCTTTCCGATCTGGGCGGATCTATCATGCCTACCATGCCCATAAAGATTAAGTCTTTCTCCAAGCCTTCAACGCTTAAATCTTCGGGTTTTTCTTTAAAGAATTTGTACCCAACAGCAAGAACACGCAGAGCCCGTCGGGCAAACTCGTCATGAATCTTTGTTGCCCGCTGTAACTGCGTTTCGTCCCATTTAACAGGAATTCTGTCAAACGCTCCCTTTGTTACGACAAGGTATCCGTCATCAACATGATGAATAGTAGTCATGCGTTTACGCAAGGAATCAAAGGGAAGCTCATGAACACGGGGATATTGCCTTTCAGCGTCTACTCTGGTTAAGCCAAGATCGTGCAACATACGGATAATGGCGATCTCAGTCGGATCACCTACTACGTGCTCTCCTTCCTCGTCTCCAAAAGCCTCGATGGTGGCATTACTGCAAGATGCCATCAGCTCGATCAGGTATTTTTCGTCATCGTGAAATTTATCTTCGGCGGCGGTGGGCGTGTCGTGATCAACGTGCCAAACCTGCTGAATCTTCATCTTGTTTTGAGTCAGAGTTCCGGTTTTGTCTGAACATATAACTGAGGTGTTGCCTACGGTTTCTACCGCCGGAATCTTTCTTATAATGGTATGTTTTGTAACCATGTTGTAAACGCCGTGCGCCAATATCATTGTTACGATGATGGGCAGGGTTTCGGGGACTGCTGCCACACCAAGCGCAACAGCGGAAAAAAGCATATCGATAGCTTCGTTGTCGAACACGAATCTTCCCAACAGGAACATCACAAGACCAGCACCAAGAGCCGTAATCGAAATACGCTTCGCAAGCTGGGTAAGCCTTAACTGAAGCGGCGTTTTCAGCTTTAATGTGGTGTTAAGGAGCTTGGCGATTTTGCCCATCTCCGTTTCCATGGCGGTTTCGACAACCACAGCCAGCGCACGCCCGCCGGTAACAAGACAGCCGGAATATACCATGTTAAGTCTGTCTCCCAGCGGGGCATTTTCGGCGATAACTGCGTCATGGTCTTTTTCTACGGGCTGGCTTTCGCCGGTAAGAGCCGCCTCCTCAACTTGCAGGCTGCTTGCTTCTATCAGACGGGCATCTGCGGTGATTACGTCTCCCGCTGTCAATTCGACAATGTCACCCGGAACTAACTGGTTAGCATCGATAACTTGCTTTAAACCTTCTCGGATAACCTTGGTTTTGAAAGCATTCATCTTTTTAAGAGCTTCCAGCGCTTTTTCAGCCTTACTCTCCTGATAAATCCCCAAACAAACGTTGATAACAACGATACTCATGATGACGATAACCTTTGGCCATGAAGAATCCTGCCCCTGAAAAATCGCCATGTACGCCGCAATAGAGGCGGCAACAATAAGAATGAGCGCCGGAATTTCCCTTAAATGATGTAGTATTTTCGCAAAGAGCGTCTCTTTTTTTTCTTCGTCGAACTCGTTTAATCCGTACCTTGTCAGACGTCTTTCAATTTCCTGATGGCTGAGCCCTCTGGTTCGGCACGTATCGAGTTTATGCAGAACATCGCAAACTGTTTCTTTTACCCACAACATTGTTATTCCTTCTTGATATGTTATTCTGATTGTATAAGAGAAATATACCTTTTTTTGACGTGGTTGTCAAAGTCCCCTCGACATTTTAATAAAAAAAAGCCATAATGAGGTTATGCTTCCGGCAAAGATTGACGCGGCACTCATTAAACAAGTTGATCTCTTCTCTAATCTTCCTCAGGATGAGATTGATTTTATCATTTCTCATTCCGGGACGATCTTACTTCCAAAAAACGGTCTTTTATTCTCTGCCGGAGAGAAGGCAGTGCGTTTTTATATATTAACAAACGGCGAGATACGGGTTTTTAAGAAAAACGACGACAATAGCGAAGAAGAAATGGCAAGTTTTACTTCAGGAGATACTATCGGCGATTTTGACTTTGCGCGCGGAGCGGAATATGATGCCTATGCGGAAGCCGCCGAAGATTCGCACCTTATCGTTTTTCCCGCTTCGAACATTTCGATGGACTCCCTTGCGGCGCAAGACCCGCGTACAGTATGCGGCATATTAAAAAACGCAATTGTAATGATGACTTCGCGCATAAAATCAGTTCATAAACTTCTGCTTGATAATATGTCATGGGTACAGGCACTTCACAGGCGTGTTTATGAAGACTTAGGAACAGGTTTATGGAAGCAAACCATCATCACCGACGAAATCAAAAATAACCTAAAAGATACTGCCGCTTTGATCATGTTAAAGCCTGATCGCTTTAAGATACTGGTAGATTCGCGGGGACACAGCGCCGGGGATGAGGCGATGATCAGAATAGCTCTTGTCTTAAAAAACATTTGCAGACAGGAAGGGCACGGCTGGCCTTTGCGTTTTAAAAGCAATGAGGTTGGGCTTATTTTTAATAATTTTGATGCCGCCGAAGCAAAAAGAATTGTCGAACAATTAGCGGATAATATTAACAATATGGAACCTGTTCCGGCAGAGAACGGTATTCCCGCATTTCCTTTTTCCGCTACTATTTCATGGTGTATCTGGACTTTTGACGGCGTAAACTGGGATAATCTGTTTCAGGAAAATTACGCCAATCTTCTTGCTGCTTGGAAAACTGCCGGAAATACAATTGTCCGTTACTCAAATACTGATCTGTCGGAGTCTGTAAAATGAACGATGACATATTAAACTCGCAAACAATGCTGGCGGTAATCTCCGGGCTGCCGCTTTTTTCAAAGTTAGACGAAGATGAATTCAAAGTTGCGGTAAAAGCTCTTAAAACAATTCAAGTTAAAAAAGGCGAAACGCTGTTTAACGAAGGCGATCCTGGAGAGGATATGTTTATTCATTTTTCGGGAGCGTTAAGCGCATACTGCGCTCAATCTGACGGCACTAAACGTTTATTGTTTAAAATCAAACTTGGAGAATTCTTCGGGGAGATGTCAGTAATTGCCAATGTGCCAAGATCGGCGACCATCATAGCAGAAGAAGATTCCACTACAATCAAAATTAAGGGAAGCGATTTTTATCGCATTATAGCTGATTATCCATTCATTGGATCAAAGATATTGAGATCGATAAGCCTTGTGCAAAATCAATGGCTGGATCAATCGTCAAAATCGGTGAGCGATTTAATCAGATGGGGCGAAACAGCACGCCACAGAGCAATCACCGACGAAATGACAGGGCTTTACAACAAGCGCTTTCTTGACGAGACTCTCAAAGAACGGTTAAGCCCGCCGATGAACAAACGTCTTATGTCTCTTTTAATGATGGATCTTGACAGGATTCACGGCGTTAATGATCAACACGGCAATAAAGCCGGCGACATTGTAATTAACGCGGCAGCCGATGTTATTCGCACGTCTCTACGACCGGGAGATATTCCGGCGCGTCTATCCGGCGACGAGTTTGCTATAGTCCTTCCCGATACATCAAAAAGAGACGCAGCAAAAATAGCCGAACAAATCAGAGTAAATATGGAGAAACAAAAGATCGAAGTTCCCGCAAGCCCGGGATCTGAGAAAACTGTTTTTATCTACACAAAAACAAGTATAGGAATTGCGATAGCTCCTACTCACGCTAAAACGGTAGAAAAAATAGAAGAAAACGCTGATATAGCCCTGCGTAAAGCAAAAGAACTGGGGCGAAATCGTGTTGAAGTTTTTGGGTAAGAATACTTGGTTGTAATAGCGTTGTGATGGATAGCCGCACAAAAACAATGATTATATGAAATCTAACCTATCAGATGAATATGAAAATTCACTGAACGAATCTTTTCGCAATAATGAAGGAATTTATTATACGCCTGAAAATATTATTAAAGATATGTTAAAAAATATTGATGACGTTGAAAATAAAATCTTTTTAGATCCTTGCTGCGGCTGCGGAAATTTTATTATTCAGGCAATAGACAAAGGATTTTCCACAGAAAATATTTACGGTTTTGATACCGATAAAAACGCTGTAGAAATAACAAAAAAACGAATTCTCGAAAAAACAGGTTTTGAAAGCAAAAATATTATTGTTTGTGATTTTCTGGAATTTGCAAAAGATATAAACACAAAATATGATTTTATTTTTACAAACCCTCCATGGGGGAAAAAGCTTAAAAAAGAAATAAAAGAAAAATTTTCAGCATTTTACAAAACAGGAAAAAGTATTGATACAAGCGCATTGTTCTTTTTTGTTTGTTTAAAATTATTAAATGAAGGCGGAAAACTTGGATTCCTTTTACCTGAAGCGTTTTTCAACATATCAACTTTTGAAGATGCCCGAAAAGCCGCATTAAATCTGCAAATCGAAAGGTTGATTGATTACGCAAAACCATTTAAAGGATTATTAACACGGGCGTATGCAATAATCCTGAAAAATGAAAAAGTAAATATAAATACGCCAATTATATGCGAAACTGAAAAGCAAAAGATAAAACGAAATCAACAAAGTTTTAATAAAGTTCCCAAACATATTTTCAATTTTTGGACAAACGACGAAGAAAATAAAGTTATAGAGTATATTTTTTCATTACCGCATATTACACTTGCAGATAACGCAAAATGGGGATTGGGAATTGTAACAGGAAACAATAACAAAGTATGTAAAACAACCTGCGAACCGGGTTTTGTCCCGATATTTCGCGGACAAGATATAACATCAAAAGGTTTAAAAGAACCAAAATTGTATATTTCTGAAGATTTGTCTGATTGCCGGCAAGTTGCTCCGCTTGAACTTTATAAAACAAATGAAAAGTTGGTATACCGGTTTATTTCCAACAGGCTTGTTTTTTATTGTGACACTAAACAGAATTACATTCTTAACAGCGCTAATATGCTGATACTAAACAAAGATTTTCCAATTACAGGACAACAGTTATCTGATTTACTCAACAGCAGCTATATGAATTGGATTTTTTCAAATATTTTCCACACACATAAAATTTTACGAGGTGATTTAGAACTTTTGCCTCTTCATACAGATTATTTTATTAAAAATAATACATTTGATGAAGAAAAATATATAAATTATATCAACATAGAAAAGGGAATAAATGGAGCCTACAGAATTAAAAAATAGAAATTCAAAGGCTGTC
>WQWD01000031.1 GCA_009785545.1 Treponema sp.
ATCTTTCAAACACGGTCATGCAGATTTCCTTTTAGTAATGGACGAATACGGAGGGCTTGCCGGTATCATTTCCATAAGAGCGTTAGTTGAAGAAATTGTAGGAGAACTCTCCGCTCCTGCCGGGGGCGAAATGCCGCTGATTCTTCAGGAAGACGGAAGCTATCTTGCAGACGGCACTCTTAACATCGACGACGCCGCAAAGGAACTTTCACTCACAGGCCTCGACGAAGACGGCGAATACCATACAATCGCAGGTTTTATTTTAAATCTTGCAGGAGAACTTCCCAAAGCCGGAGACAGCTACGAGTATCAGGAATACAAGTTTACCGTAAAAGAGATGGACGGAAACCGAATTGATAAACTGGTGATAGCGAAAATCGAGTAGGATTTTTATTAGCGAATATTTGCGTAATTCGTAATTAAAATTATTTTTGCCAGTGTTCTGTCTTATTCGGTTAGCGGAATAAGACAGAACACTAATCCTACCAGTCAAACGAAAAAACCGCTCTTTCGTGGTACTCATTCTCCGGATCGGCAATACATGATGGAAAGTGGCTTTGATTCGGTGTGTCAGGGAAATGCTGTGTTTCAAGACAGAAGCCGGAATTTTTTGCGTATCGGGAGCCTTCCTTGCCTGCAATTCCGCTGAGAAAGTTTCCTGTATAAAACTGAATACCGGGCTGCGATGTAAAAACTTTCATTGAACGGCCGGAAGAAGAATCGTAAACTTCGGCGCACGGGCGTAATTGCCCGGGAGCTCCATCCACTGCAAAACAATGATCGTAATCCTGAGCGATTTTTCTTCGCTGCGTAAAATCAAATTCCGTATTGGCAACAGAAACCAGACGCCCTGTAGGAATGTTGGTTTCGTCAACTTCGACATAATATGATGAGTACAGAACCGCTTCGTGTGAAAGAATATCTCCCCTCCCCTCTCCTGATAAATTAAAATACGAATGGTTTGTCAAATTTACAGGACAGCTCTGATCTGTTCTTGCACGATAATCGCAAATTAGTTCGTTGGATTTAGTAAGCCCGTAACTGACTACAGCTTTTAAATTGCCCGGAAAACCGCAGTCTCCGTCGGGGCTTTCAAGCTCAAATCGTATATAGACACCTTCATTTTCTTCATAAGCCTCGGATTTCCAGCGGCGTTTGTCAAAACCCTTAAAACCGGAATGAAGATTGTTATTTCCATCGTTTGCGTCAAGTTTATAAGTTTTACCGTTAAGGTTAAAAGTTGCGTTTTTGATACGATTGGCAAAACGCCCGACTGTGACGCCAAAATACGATTCGTTAGCAAGATAACCGTCAAGACCCGAAAAACCTAAAAGAACATCGTTTTTTCCGCTCCGAGAAGGAACGATCAGGCTTGTCCAGCTTGCCCCTATGTTTGTCAGTGAAAGTTTTAAATCTCCGGCGCTGAGCGTATATAACTTTGCTTTTTTTCCGTTAGAACATATACCAAAATTTTCTTTTTTTATTTCCATATATTGATTATACACTTGTTGGCATTTTTGGTATATAATCAGTGTATAAAAAACTTAAGGAGAATTATATGAAAAAAACAATCATGTTTGTACTCATCTTAACAATAACGACTGCAGTTTGTTTTGCTCAAACTGACCCTGTTGAAGGTTTTTGGCTGAGTATCGATGAGAACACCAACGAAGTTACCGCCGGTTGGCAGATTTTCCAGCAAAACGGCAGACTTTACGGAAGAATTGTGTCAATAGCAAACGAATACAGAGGTCTTATTGCAGATCAAGTAAGGCCAAATTATCGTGATTTCCCGATTCAAAACGTAGCCTTGAACACACTTGAAGTTGCAGGCCCGCCTTGGATTTTCGGGCTCACAAGACGAGGAGTCGGCGACTGGAGAGGCGGCAATATAATTGACCCGGGAGACGGCAGGATGTGGAATTGCAGGATCACTTTTCGCCCGGCAGGTTCGAGCGTTGGCAGAAGAACTTTTCAAACCGATACGCTTGAAATGCGCGGCGAAATCGGGTTGGGAATAGGCCGCAGTCAATTCTGGCAAAGAAGCGATGAACAAACCGCAAGTAATTTGTGGTTAGATTGATATTAGAGGCTGTCTCAAAACTGACCGAACCGAAGGTTCGCAGTTTTTGAGACAGCCGCATTTTACCCAACCACCCGCCCGGTTAACATCGGGATCAAGACAAAGGTGGCAATGGAGCTTCCTACACTGGAAAAGAAAAAAACCAAAAGCGCCCTTGTAATACGGTTGCGGTAAACACCTTTTATGCTGGTAACATCTTGCGTAATATCCTGAACGTCAGAAACACGAGGTTTACTGCAAGCGGCTTGAACAAGACCTGACAAAATGCCGACTCCGATAACCGGCGTAAGCGATGTCAGCGGCGCACCAAGGAATGAAACAAGAACCGCCAGAGGATGCCCTAAAGCGATAATCGCCCCAATGGCGGCAAGAGAGCCGTTCCATAGTATCCATTGTTGAACCATAGCGAAACCTATCTCGGAGCCTTCACGGATAAAACCTACGGCAAAAAGCCCGATAATGATCGCCGGAATAAGAAATGGAAACGCCTTCGCAAAAAGGCTTTTCGGAGGAATTTTGTTTAACTCATCTAAAGCAGCTTCTGTATTTTTGTTTGTTTCTTCTGAGGCAAGTTTTTCAAGATGTGTTATGATTCCCTGCATATGCCCGGCTCCAATTACAGCTACAATTTTTTTGTTTTGTTCTTCATTGGAAGTTACCGGCGGGGTGGACGCCCAAATCTTTGTGGCAAGATAGCGATCTCTTTCGTCAATTAAAACAGCTTTAACGCCCGGCAGATAATTTGACAATTCGCTCATCATGCCGTCAAGTTCATTTTTCTTTTTAAGATCTTCAATTTCCTGTTCGCTTAATTTTTCTGTGGTAAACGCTGACGCTAAAAGCGAAGCTAACAGTTTACACTTACTCCATAAACCGCACCTTGCCCACGCACGGCGCAGCGTTGTATGCACTTCACGATCACAGAGACTGTACGGTATGTTTAGTTCTTTTGCTGTTTCTATCGCTGTTTTCATTTCTTCGCCGGGAGTTACCCCCAATTGATTTCCAAGCCGCCGCTGAAACCCTGCAAGAACAAGGTTTACTATTAACAAAAATCCTTTTCGTTCCTTAAAAACTTTTGACAAATTAAGTTTAGACCATGTATCATTTTGGGTTATTGAATTATAACGTGCTTGATCGAGCTCTACACAGACCATATCAGGTTTTTCTTCTAAAATAGTATTTTTTACTTCTTCAATACTTTCCCGTGATACATGGGCAGTTCCGATCAGTTTAAACTCTTTTTTGTTATGAGTAACTGTAATTATGTTATCGTTCATTATTCTGTTCCTCGATTCGAAGGCGGAAGAAGACCGCGCTGTTCTAATGCAATTTGATTTAACTGCCATTCTACGTTGGCAAAAGCTTCAAGCTCCTGAACTCTTAGATGTAATCTATTCGCTAACATTGGGCTTCCTGTTATGTCATAATATGTTGCCAGATAAAAAAGCATTCTTGATCTTTCGTGAAGATCTTGTTCGCTTTCTACTCTTGCTAAAACATCCGCATCGCCTCTTAAATCATGTAAAAGCCTGAGCATGGCGTGATCCAAAGAATCCCTTGGAACTGTGCGCAAAACTTGCGCCAAAAATGGTCTTGCGTCTGCTGGCCTTCCGGCACGCATCCAGTTTAACGCAGCCAGTATAGCGTAATTGAATTCCGTCGGGGCCTGTCTGAAAGCTTCCAAAAAAGCTTCTCTGGCTCCTGCCCAATCCTGGTTTCTCATTCTTATTACGCCAATTGATTCGAATGCAAAAAAATAATCCGGCCTTAAACGTGCCAAAGTTATAAACTCCTGCTCCGCTCTGGCCCAATCACCAAACTCGTCTCTTAATCCGGCGCTGAACACATAAGCCATAAAAATATTTGGGTCAAGCGCAATAGCTCGTTCAAAGCTTTCCAGAGCTTCTCGGCGGCGATCCATGTCCATCAATACAAGACCTTGATCGATAATCGCCCAGTATTTATCAGGCTCAAGTAACAGCGCTGTATTGAGATCTTCCAGCGCATCGTCAAAAAAGCCGGTAGTTCTGTAAAGTCTGGCTCTTTCATGAAACGGTTCTGCCCACGTGGGGTGTATGGAAATAGCATGATCCAGAAGCTGTTCCGCATTTTGCCATTCTCTATTGAGACGGTGTACAGCCGCCCTGCCAATCAACGCATCTCCGTTATTTGGATCATAGGCAAGAACTCTGTCAAAATAACCTGCGGCATTACGCAGATTTCGGCTTCCTATGTGGATATTTCCCAAATCATTTAACGCCCTTGTATGATTCGGGTTAACAGCTAAAACGCTGTTAAGAAAATTACGCCTGTCCCTGTCCTGCCCGTCAATTGCTGCGGCATCCGCCAAGATCATAAGAGCATCGGTATTATCCGAATCTTCGGCGATAATGCCTTCAGCGATACGCCTTGCATCGGCAGTTCTTCCTGCGGAATTTAAAATCGATGCCCTCATTATTCTGACAGGAATACTTCGAACTTCTTCCTCAGGTAAAGTATCAAAAAGAGCCAACGCCGATGAAAAATCCCTGCGTAACAAATGTTGGACAATTTCATCGAATATTTCGAGGTGAACCGGGTCTATTTGATTTCCCGGCATATCTTCTTGATTGAAAGTCCCGGCAACATTAGTGCCGCAAGACAAAAACCCCAGAATAAGAAAAAACAAAAAAATGCCTTTGTTTGCATTTAACCAAGTCCGTCTAATACAATCTCTCATAACCATGCTTCCATTAAACTTTATTTTCATGCTAGTATATGGTATACAATAATTTACAAACAAACAAGTTACACAAATTGATGTGTGCTCTTACAAGGGGTTAATGTTTTATGAGAAAACCTTTAGCAATACGAATAATCGGTCTTGCCGCAATTTACTGTATAGTGTTTATTACACTTGTATCAATGCAGTTTGCCAACACGGGAAATTTTTTCATAACGCTTGGAGCGATGACAATAAGGGGAAGTTTTCTGCAAGATAGCTCTCATTCCATGCCGCAAGAAATGTCGCATGGAATGCGGCAAGCAAACGAAGATCAGGAATCGGAAAAAATCCCGATAATGGGCGGAATAAGGCTTTTTTACAATGGGATTGAATTTAACTTAAGGGATGATCGAGGAAACAGCTTGATGTTAAATGGCGAAATCCCTGTAAATCCTGAATTTATGATATTAACCGAAAACGGCGATTCTCAAAACCAGAGTGCTAGCTTTATCCTGCCCGATGGAACCACGTTATTTTTTAATTCGCTTAATTTGGCAAGAGGGCCTGAATTGCAAATAAATGCGGCATTTGCAGGTTATACAACGGAAATTTCGATACCGATCACTGCACGCAGATCATCAATAATCAGAGAAAATGAACAGGTTGGAATTATGTTCGGCGATGCCAGATATTTTTTCAGCACGCCCGGACATTATATAGAAGACAGACGAATCGTTCTTTCAAGAACTAATACCTTTACTTCATTCCGATACAGAAGCTCGCAAAGATTTTTTGATCCGTTAAATTACATCATTGCGGGGGCTGAAAATTTTGAAAACGAAATAACAAGATGGCGGGATACAAGTTTTTCATCGTGGACTCAAAATATAATTCACACAACCGGCACTCTTCAAAATGAAGATGATATAATCGCTTACCTTGCCGAAGCAACTCGGCGCGGCAATTATACGCAGGCAGTAAATGCGATTCGGCCTAGGTTCATTAACACTTCGGCGCATAGTCACAGATCATCGGTATTTACCGGAGGAATGGAAAATGCTTTAAGGACATTTTTATCATCAGAGAACGAAAAAACAAATTTAATAAATCGTTTGGTAAGAGAAAGATCTCCGGATTTACTGCGGGAAAAACACATACTGGATTATGTTTTATCACGAGGCAATGATACTCTGGGCAATGATATAATCGAATTTTTTAATACAATAGATTCAAACGCCCTTGCAATAGAACACATTGCCGGTCTTTTGGAATTTTACGCCGATGTAAACAGGTGGAGACCTAACAATCTAATTGATCATTTAACAGACGAAATACTTTTAATAATTTCAGATCATTTAACACGTGATATTCAAAGTAATATCGTTTATGTTACTACTCAGGAAGGCAATAATCCCCTCTACAACCTTAGGCTCGGAAACGCACTCATTAGCTGGATTGGCGCACAGCCTGCAGATCAGTCAATGAACGAATGGACAGCGATTGGCCGCTCACTGGTTCTTTCCGCACTTGCCAGCAGCAATTCAGGCAGCCTCTACAATACACTCAGGCTCAATGAACATTTACCAAGAGCCGTAAGACTTATTGACGGACACTGGGTGTGGACAACTTCTCCATCGGTTACTCCCTCAATGATAAACGGAAACTTAAATATCGCTTTTTCATTCCCTCCAACCATGAGCCATCACATGATAATCCGTGGAGTACGCCCTTTTACAAGACTCCAAATTCACGGCATGGACTGGAGATCTGACAGCCAATTTGAAACTTTCGATTCATCAGGCTGGGTATACTACCCTGAGTATCAAATCCTTATCGTTAAATTGAGACATCGGGCAAATACAACCATAGAACACATCAGAATAATTTATAACGAACCTCCGCCTCCGCCGCCGCCTGTTGTAACTGAAGTTCCGCCGGAAACAGAAATTAACGAGTAATGAGGCTGTTCCAAAATTTCAGGAGCCTGTGGCAAAAAACGGTTTTGGAACAAGCTCAAAAAAACCAGTTTTGGAACAGTCTCAAAGTTTTTTCAAACTAACCGAGAAACTCCTCGCTCGAAATACTCCTGAGGCGCAGGCAAAACAACAATATTTTCGCTATCACGCTTAACTCGTACAGCCCCCAAATCAGCGGAAGTAAGAGTACCATTGCAAAATTGCCTGATTACGGCACGTTTAACGGATTTTAAGTTTTGCTTGTTATTTAACAGTTTATCTATAACCTGAAAGAGTGCCTCTTCACGAAGGATTTGCGGCTGAGCAAAAAAATTTTCCGCATTAACAGAAAAAGAGCCGGAAGGTGATGTACCTTTTCCCAAATCCCACTTGATTCGTGTTTCGGCTTCCCGCTCAATAAAATCCGTTACGAGCGACTGCGTCTGCGCCATAGAGCTGATTCCGGCTCTCCATGACGGAAAACAATCATCCAGAAGCGGAACAAGACGCTGGCGTATTTTGTTGCGCAAGAACATTTCATCGGCGTTGGTAGCGTCTTCCCTCCAGTTGATACCCTTGGCTGTCAAATAGCCAATTACATCTTCACGAGTTAAATTGATCAATGGGCGAACCAAACGTCCCCGCCTTTCCGGCATTGCGGCAAGCCCAGCAGACCCCGAGCCACGCAAAACACGCATAAGAGAAGTTTCCAGCATATCGTCTTTCGTGTGCCCAATTAAAATGCGTGTGTTCTCGCCCAGTTTTGCGGCTTGCAAGCCTAAAGCTTTGTGGCGGAAAAATCGTGCGGCGGCTTCTATGCCGATTCCTTTCCGTTTAGCGAAAGCGGCAATTTTTCCTGCCGGGATCGTTACAATTTTACATTTTATCTCATATTTTGCGCAAAAGCCTCGCACAAATTCAGCATCGGCAGAGCTTTCCTCGGCAGGGCGTAAACCATGCTCCACATGAAGGCAAAAAATAGTTGAAAGTTGAAAGTTGAAAGTTGAAAGATGGGAACTGCCGCTTTGCTTGGATATTGTCGAGCCTTTGGCAGGCAAATTCTTTGTCAGTAGTTGATGTAAAGCGGTTAACATCGCTATTGAATCTGCGCCGCCGGAAACAGCAACAAGAAAGTTTGTTCCGGCAGGGCAGTTTTCCAATACGGCATAAACCGCATTTTCAAATTTTTCGCAAATTGGAAGCTTTACATCCCCTGCCAATTATTTTTTCTCAGCGGCGGCGGCGGCAGGCGCGGCTTCAGTACCGGCTGCGGCAGCCTCAGTATCCGAAGCAGCTTCCGCTCTGGAGAATCTAACCAGCGCTACAACTTGATCGGGATTAGAAAGCAGCCTTATGCCCGCAGCAAGAGGAATATCTCTGACATACAGTGAATGGTTGGCTTTAAGACCAGAAATATCGACTTCGATACGTTCGGGCAGATCGCTTGGAAGACATTCAACTTCGATTTCGTGGAAAGGAGTTTCCAACATACCGCCTTCACGGACACCGATGGGATTTCCCTGTAAAACAAGTGAAACTTTGGCACGCAAAGCAACACCGCTTTCTACTTCATAAAAATCTATGTGAAGAATTTTACCGTCGAGAATATTTCTTTGAGTAGCTTTAACAAATGCATCGTATGATTTGTCCTCTACTTCGATTTTGAGAATTGTACTTTCTGAAATGCCCTTTGTCCCTTTGGTGAATTCAGAGGAATCCAAATCGATGGAAACTGCTTTGCCCGCTCGTCCGTAAATGACAGCAGGAATTCTGCCGGTTTTTCTGATTCTTCTGGACTCGGCAGAACCGGCAACCTGACGATTTTTTGCTTTTAAAACAACCTTACTCATATTAACAACCTCTAACCTCTATATTGATGTGCAGGGGTTTTCCCTTAGAATAACCCTATTGGGACGACAGGATTCGAACCTGTGAATACCGGAACCAAAACCCGGTGGCTTACCGCTTGCCGACGTCCCATTAAGCTGTTATAAGCCTAACAAAAACACGCAAAATGATCAATATATTTTGAGGAATTTTTGTACTGTTTTTTTACAATTTTAAATTGAGTTTTTCACACCCTGCAATAGCCGCCGCAACGGCAAAACCATCGCAGGAGTAATATCAATCGTCAATTGAGTCTTCATGTACTTCCGTATCCGCTGATTCGTATTTTTCGAGAATACGGTTTTGCAATTCCAACCGAAAGTCGGGCTGAATTGGATGAGCTACATCCTTATATTCTCCTGCCCGTGTTTTACGGCTGGGCATTGCGATAAATACCCCAGACTTGCCCTCAATAATTTTGATATTGTGAACAACAAAGCAATCGTCAAAAGTAACTGTAACATAGGCCTTTGGCTTTCCGCCGCCAGTTACCTTACGGACCCTGATATCTGTAATTTGCATGACGCCTCCTCTAATTTGAGTCCTCTGTATATCAAGCCTTTATACACGTTCAATAAGAACACTTTATGCGCAAGCTATACCTCAATATTAATATAACGAAGTAAGACATAAATTTCAAGGAAAAACGTATCTTTCTGATGATAAATTATGTGATAAAAAGAAGTTTTGCAATTGCCTCGAAATTTATAATATATTACCTGTTGCCTTCTATAATCATTGTTGTTATAGTAATAGTTATTGGACAGTCGTTAATTCAAAGTAAAATTCGATATATTATAACATACATGATTTATACATATTTAACCATGTAACTTGGAGGCATCACAAAATGATTATAAACAAAAAAGGCTGGAATTGGGGGAAAACCGCCCGGCGCAGATTAGCAGAAAAACTGGTAATTCCATTTTGCATCGTGATGATGATATTGCTGACTGCAAAATTGCAGGCGCAGGAAATACAGGGACAGCAGCCCATGCACCTAAGCCCCGATCAGGCGGTTGAACTTGCGATCAGGAGCAATTTAAGCCTTGAGTCTTCGCGTGTTAATTTGGAAACCCGAAGACGCGCCTCGCAATTGTCATGGAATCAGTTTCTTCCAAATGTTACTGTTATGGGAATACTCAACAGGGAAAGCGAGCAAACTACTCAAATGTCCATGCCATTTCCAATGTTTGATCCGAGCGCACCAAGCATACCGGGAAACATAGGCGGAATACCGGGTAATATATTTCCTTCGTTGCCGAGTATTTTTGTACCAAACCCTATCGATATTCCTCAATGGAATATGATAGGCAATGTTCAAATTTCGCTTACGTTAAGCACTGCCATGATCGAAAACATGAGGCGTCTGCGTCTGGATTACGAAACAGGGCTTGTAAGTTTTGAGAGAGCCAAGTTACAGCTTGAGCGTGATGTGCGAAAAGCGTATCACAATATGCTCTTACTCAAAGAAAATATCGCTCTTATGCACCTCAGTTTTGAAAATATCGAGCGTCAAGTGCAAATGGCTCAGGCAAATTTCAATGCGGGTCTTGCCCCAGAACTTACTTTGCTGCAGGCGAGTGTCGCAAGGGAAAATATGAGGCCGGTCATCGAACAAGTTGAAAACGGATTCGCTCTTGCGATGGCGCAGTTTGCCATGTTTCTAGGTCTGCCCTTTGACACTCAATTTGAACTTATTCCCATCATTACAGAAGACATTGGATTCATTCCTCTTAACGCTATGGAGCTGATCTCTCAAGCCGCCGTAAGACGGCCTGACATTCTGGAATTACAGCAGACAGTAGTGATGTTGGAAAGCGCACGCAGAATGCAGGTTAATACACTGCACCCCTTTTTAAATTTAAGCTGGAATACAAACCGAATTTTTACAAGAGACCCCTGGAATGATTCATGGTTTAACAACGATTACTGGACATCTCGAGGGGCTTTTTCGGTTCAATTTGGGCTTCGTTTGCACAGCCTTCTTCCATTTAGTACGGATTTTCAGGGTATCAGAAGTCTTGACGATCAAATAACGACAACAAACATCGGACTTTCGCAATTGATCACAGGGACACAAATCGAAGTTTACAACACAGTGCTTACACTGGAAAGAACACGTGCAAACGCACACGCAATGGTGCAAACTGTCGCTTTAGCGGAGCAGTCATTTCGCCTAACGCAGGAAGCTTACAGAGCCGGTTTGCAGGATTATTTTCAGGTTCAAAACGCCGAACAATCATTACATCAGGCGCGTGTTCAACTGCTGGAACAAAGGTTCAACTACCTCAACGGGCTGATTGACCTTGAATATTTTATCGGAGTTCCGTTTGGAACACTCAGCACAGGAAACTAAGTTAAAAGGAAAAATAACAATGAACAACGAACAATCGGCAATCAGCAATTGTCAACACACAACTATTCATAAAAAATTGAATTTCATTTTAGTATTAATAATAGCGAGCTTTATTTTGATCGCTTGTAATCGAGGAGAATCAGCGGCTCAGGCGGAATTCAATGTTCCTGTATTCGCAGTTAATACTACGTTTGCGGTTCAAGGTCCTCTTCAGGATTATATTACTTTTTCGGGTGATATTGTTGCGGAATCATCTGTCGATGTTTTTTCAGATGCGGCAGGCAGAATTACAGATATTTTCGTGTCTGTCGGTGACAGAGTAGGAGCAGGAACTCCGATAGCTTCCGTAGATCCTTCCCGCCCGGGAATGACCTTTATGCCGGGGATAGCGACATCTCCAATTGCGGGAACAATTGTCGCATTACCCGCTCAAGTAGGAATGATGATCACTCAGGCAGTTCCTCTCGCACGAATTGCTGGCGGCGGCGCTTTGGAAGTCCGGCTTCATGTAGCGGAAAGATTTATTTCCCAAATGTCACTGGGTCTTTCTTGTGAAATTACGCTTGACGCTTGGCCCGGTGAAGTGTTTTTTGGAAACATCAGCGAAGTGTCACCTGTTGTTGATCTTGCGTCAAGAACCATGGAAGTTCGTGTAAGCGCCAGAAACACAGGCGGCCGATTAAGACCGGGAATGTTCGCAAGAGTAAGGGTTATCACAGAAAGCAAAGATAATGCCATAAAGGTTCCCGCAGCCGCCGTTGTTAACAGGTTTGGAGAACAATATGTATTTGTTGTTGAGCAAGATGAGGAAGACCCTGAGATCAATATAGTAAGAAGAAGAATTGTCGTTCCGGGCATTTCGATTGGCGGAATTACCGAAATCCAAAGCGGGCTTGCTCCCAATGAAGAAGTTGTTTTAAGGGGACAAACAATGCTTAACGACGGATCAAGAGTGAATATTGTTAATCTCGCAGCACCCGTTGAGGTGACGCCTCCAGACTCAAATTAACAGCGAGGTTATCATAAAATGAAATTAGTAAAAACTATCGTCTCACGACCTACAACTATTTTTATTGTTTTTGCCCTTCTTATCGGGCTGGGGCTTTTCGCACTTGTGAATCTGCCTATCGACTTGTATCCTGATATCAATGCCCCGGTTATAGTGGTAATTACACCATACCCCGGAGCAGGCCCGGAAGAAGTAGAACGTTCCGTTACACGCCCATTAGAAGCTGTTTTATCCGGCATATCCGGTTTAGAAAGAGTTACTTCCTCATCGAGCACAGGTTCCAGCTTTGTTATACTGGAATTTACTTTTGGCACTGATCTGGTTGACGCATCAAACTCCATTCGAGACGCAATTGAACGAATCAGAAGATTTTTACCGGCCGATGCCGAAACACCAATAGTTTTCAGGTTTGACATATCAATGATCCCGATCATGAACTTGAGAGTTACATCTGACAGGCGAACCGCAGAAGAATTACGTATAATAGCAGAAGACACAATTATTCCCCGAATTGAACAAACGCCGGGAATTGCAACAGCAACCTTAAGCGGAGGCAGGGAAAGAATAGTCCGTGTAGAAATATCGCAAAGCCGCCTGGAAGCTTACGGTCTTACGATAACGCAAATTCAACAGATGATTGCCATGCAAAATATTCAGACTGCGGCAGGAACAATCATCGACGATGGAATGACTTTTATTCTGACAACAATGGGCGAGTTTGAATCGTTAGACCAGCTTGAAAATACGATAGTTTCTTTCAGAGGTGGCGGCGTTGTCGCAGGGCAGGTTGAAATGCCCAGAATGATCCTCTTACGCGACCTCGCTGATGTGTCTATAGGATATCGCGATGAAACCAGCATAGTTTTAGTAGACAGTCATCCCTCAGTAACAATGTCAGTACAAAGGCAGAGCGGAATAAACTCAGTTCAGGCTGCCAGAGATTTGCGAGAAAGAATAGAACGAATAAACAGCGATCTTCCGCCGGATATAACTATAGCAGAGCTATGGAATACGACAGATATTATAGAAAATTCTTTAAACCAAGTAACGCAAACAGCTTTTATGGGTGCATTTTTGGCGGTATTCACATTATTTTTATTCCTTCGTGCAAAAAAACCTACGATAATTATCGGTATCAGCATACCTGTATCCGTTATCATTACAATGCTGCTTATGTACTTTGCAGGTTTAACATTAAACTTGATGACAATGGCAGGTCTTATCCTTGGGATAGGAATGTTGATTGACAATTCAATCGTTATATTAGAAAACATTTATAAATACCGTGAAAAAGGCGCGAAACTAAAAACTGCGTCTGTTTTAGGCACATCTGAAATGACAATTGCCATTACAGCTTCAACCCTTACAACAATCTGCGTTTTTGCCCCGATGATAATGTTTCAGGGTCTTTTGGAAGTTGCCGGAGAAATATTTGCAGGGCTTGCCTTTACAGTAGTAATATCACTGGCTATATCGCTTATTACGGCTCTTTTTCTTGTTCCCGTTCTTTGCAGTCATTATCTGCCAATCGTTACGCGAAAACAGGTTCCGTTAAAAGGTAAACTGGCTGTAATCGACGCAAAATTTGAAAACTTTTTTGTATGGCTGGAAACCAAGTACAAAAACGCAGTCAAAAAAGTACTAAAACGAAAACTTTTAGTTATACTTGTTTTATTAGGATTATTTATCGGCAGTATCGTTTTAATTCCGGTAGTTGGCTGGGAATTTGAACCGGCACAGGAAGCCGATAATGTTGA
>WQWD01000032.1 GCA_009785545.1 Treponema sp.
TAAAAGGCGAAGTTCATTTATTTGATGTCATTGGTTTCCGCATAGAATATAACGGAGAAATTGTTGCTCTTACTTATTCGACAGACATCACGCAATTAAATGCATCCATAGAAAAAGAAAGATTAGCCGAAGAGTTTAACAGAAAACTGCTGGACAATGCGCCGTCGTTCATGGAATTTTGGGATGTTGACTGCAATATTTTTAGCTGCAACCAAAGGATGCTTGATGTTTTTGGCGTAAGTAACAAAACTGAATTCCTTGAGCGATACTATGATTTTTCTCCGAAATACCAGCCATGCGGGACATTGTCGCCTGAAAAAAACAAGCAAATGATAGAAGGCGCCAGAAAAAACGGCCGTAATCGCTGTGAGTGGACATATATTTTGCGTAACGGGGAAGAAATGCCTGTGGATTCCTATTTTGTATCTACGACATATCAGGATACTCCGATTATTATATGTTACAGTTACGATCTGCGCCCGATTAAAGCGGCGATGGAAAAAGAGCATATTGCCGAAGAAGAAAACCGTGCGAAGACACGATTCCTGGCACGCATGAGCCATGAGATTCGTACCCCGATGAATGCGATACTGGGCATAACAGAAACGCAACTCCAAAAAAATATGCCCGCTGAAACCGAAGAGGCGTTTTTGCGTATTCACAGCTCATCGAACTTTTTGCTCACGATAATCAACGATATTCTTGACTTGTCCAAAGTTGAAGCCGAAAAAATGGAAATTGTTCCCGCCCCATACGACATAACAAACATGATTGTTGATACGGTTCAACTCAACATGGTTCATATCGGAAACAAGCCCATTAATTTTAGCTTGGAAGTAGATCCCCAAATTCCAACCACCTTGATTGGAGATGAACTAAGGATTAAACAAATTCTTAATAATATGCTTTCTAACGCATTTAAGTATACGCAAGAAGGACAAGTAAAGTTGTCGTTTGGCAGAGAAGCCTCAGAAAAATCTGTAGAAGAATCTGTAGAAAAATCCGAAACAATAGTGCTGGTGGTTCAAGTGCAGGATACCGGTGTTGGTATGACAAAAGAGCAGATTGACAAGCTGTTTAATGTCGAATTTACAAGATTTAACACGCCCGGTACTCGTGCGATAGAAGGCAGCGGATTAGGAATGACGATAACGCATCGTTTTATCAAATTAATGCAAGGAACTATCGAAGTTAACAGCGATGTGGGGAAAGGCAGTATATTCACCGCACGAATCCCGCAAAAGTTTCAAGTTGACAGCTTGTTGGGCACTGACACTGTAAAAAAATTGCAAAACTTTGAAATCACACAAAAGTCGATGAAAAAGATTGAAAAGCTCACCCAAGATTCAATGCCTTATGGACGGGTACTGGTAGTCGATGATATGGAAATGAACTTATACGTTGCAGAATCTCTTTTGGAACCGTATCAAATTTCTGTGGAAACCGCTGTCAATGGGAATGGCGCTATTGAAAAAATAAAATCCGGCAAAGAGTACGATATTATATTTATGGATCACATGATGCCTGATATGGACGGGCTTGAGACAACAAAAATTATACGAAGGCTTGGTTACACTCAGCCAATCATAGCGTTAACAGCGAATGTGGTAAACAGCGTTTTTGATTTATTCATTAACAGCGGGTTTGACGACATTATCTCAAAACCGATTAATCTTGACAAATTTAACTCTTGCCTGATTCGCTACATAAAAAACAAACATCAAGAAAAAGGGCTTGATTAGTTCGAAAAAGCTTCAGATTGCAGATTTCGACCAGTTTTTTGATTTAATGGAATTGTGAATATAAAAGTTGCCCCTTTTCCCAATTCGGATTCAACCCATATTTTTCCGCCCATCAACTCGATAATATGTTTGGATATAGCAAGCCCAAGTCCTGTGCCGCCGTATTCACGGGTTGATTCTGTGTATGCCTGTTCAAATGCGCGAAACAAGTTAGATTGATTTTGCGAAGATATTCCAATTCCGGTATCGCTGACTTCGATTCTTAGAGTATTTATTTTGTTGTTATCAGTTAACTGTCTTGCGCTGAATGATACCTTTCCGCCTTCGGGTGTAAATTTGATTGCATTTGTCAAAAGGTTTGTTATAACCTGCATTAACCTTATTTCATCCGAGACTATAAATTGCTGAATATCTTTATCAATATTTACTTCAAACGCTAAATGTTTTTCCTCAATCATAAAACGCTGTATATTGAGAATATCTGTAAGCATTTTTTCAAATTCAAATAAGTGAAAATGCAAATCAAATTTATCGTCTTCTATTTTTGACATATCAAGGATCTGGTTAATAATACCAAGCAGTTGTTTTGATGCCAGTTTTATTTTGTTAAAGCACCGTTCTTGTTTTTGAGGATCATTGGTGTTTTGTGCAATTTCCGTCATCCCGACAATGGCGTTCATGGGGGTTTTTATTTCATGGCTCATGTTGGACAAGAAATTGCTTTTGGCACGGCTGGCCGCTTGCTCTCTTTTAACCGCAGCTTCAAGCTTAACAAACATTTCTTTTTGAATTTCCTTGTATTTGTAAAATTCACGCAAGTCTCTGACAAAGCTCAACAAATGAGTTTTGCCTTGCCAATTGACACGCACCAAGGTAACTTCGCAAGGGATAGGCTCTCCGTTTATCTGCTGATGCATCCACTCAAAACGGTTTTGTCCTGTTTCAAAAGCTATAGCATTCATTGCAAAAGCTTTTTCGATTGATTCCCTTTTATCCGGCTGCAGAAAGGGTTGAAGCTCGGCAAACTTTTTTATGTACTCATGTTTATCACGTAAACGAAATAGTTCCGGGGCTTTTTCATTACATTCTACAACGTTGAAGTCTTTATCAATTATGTTGGCAACCAATGGCATATTGTTGATAATACTGCGCAATTTTTTTTCTGTAACACGCTTTTCTTCCATATCTTTTGTAAGGCGCAAAACAAAAAGTGCGGTAAATACAAGCAGAGATGCCAAAACAAAAACAACAGGCATTATGATTGCCATTTGATATTGGCGGGCAGGAATTCGTGTTATACTGGTTGGAAGAACAGCGATTAAATTCCAATCAACAGCCTCTATCGGCGTGATGATAAGATAAGATGAACCCAGATCAATGTCATGAAATTCCGCAAGTATTATGCCTTCAGTAATATTATCTATTATGAAACTACCGTTTGGAATATCCTGCAAATTTTTTAATTCACCGCTTGATCTTAGCGTTAATACAGGGTTTGAATGAAAAACTATTTCGTTATTCGAGCCAATCAGCATGACGTGGCCATCCATTATTGCAGGGTGACTATGAATTTTATCCAGAATATAACCCATTGAAAGGGAAAAACCTACCGAAGCTCCTACACCGACAAGTTCAGGAATCCACTTTGCCATTGCGACGGTAATGTTCCCTGTAGCAAAGGACAAATACGGCTCCGTGATTATGATTTCGTTGGCAATATAAGCCTCCATGAACCAAGGCCGCTCTGTAGATACCCAATATTCCCACGGCCCCCAGCCGGTACCTTGAAGGTCTTGCCCGGCATCGGTTGGAGTCCAGCCAATGCCATTAATTATGCTCCCGTCGGCAAATCCTATAAAAACATTTTCTATGAAGTCGTATTCTTCCGTAAAATTTGCTGCAATTCTTGGAAAGTAGTACGCGTGAGGCAAGGATGTCAAAGTAGTTGCTAAGTTGTTTGCTGTCTGCCTTGCAATGTCAAACCATGAATCTATTTCCCTTGCTTGAATAATTGTGTCACGTTTGGCAATGCCTACAATTTGCTCATATATGATAGTTTGCGATATGGTATTCACGATGAAGAACATTATACCCAAGCCAAATATAGATAAAATTACTATGCCTAAAATTAGTTTTGTAAAAAAATTTAATTTTGTTTTAAAAAACATGATTATCCTTAAATATTGATTATAATACAACATTATCCTATTGTCAATTTTTCGTTTTACACAAGTGTTTTACGCAGGTGTTTTGCACGGGTGTTTTACATAGGTGTTTTACACCAGTTATCCACAAGGGGAAAATAATATAAATTGCTTTTTATTTAAAATGATTTTTTAGTAATAAAGATAATTCCAGTAATTAAAATGTGTAAATCCTTATGTAGCAAGGAATTAGCACAATTTGTTATATAAACCTGAAATTTAAGTTGTATGAAATTTGATACAAAGATGAAATTATACAGATATTATGCACAAGTTATCCACAGAACACTAACCGAGTAAGACTTGACCGGCTTCATCTATTGCTAGGATACTTTTACATTCCGAGCAACGGAAACGACCAGGTTTGACAGCTCTAAGTTTTTTGTAGCAGATTGGACAGGAAACAACTTTGGGGAAAATCGAGGGTTTTTCCTGAGGTTGATCTGATGTAAAAAATTGAACTGAGTCTGACAGATTATCTCTGATGTTAAAAAATTGAGAAAAACCAAGCAATTGGAAGACTTCGTATACTTTGGGTTGTATATCAAGTAAAACGAGGTCGCCGCCTTGCGGTTTTACAGTTTTTAAAAAGGTTGTAAATGAGCCAATCCCGGTGGATGAAACGTAGTTCAAACTGCTGCATTGAAAGATTAATCGAACAAACCCGGCCTCAATTGCTTTTTGGACACGCTTTTGGAAGAAATTGGAATTGTAAGTATCGATGTACCCCGTTAAAACTAACAGGAGGCATCTTGGTGCTTGAGCTACTTTCTCAAGTCTTATTTTTAGGCTATCGTCCTTCTCATCGTCAAATCCGGGAACGATATCATTATTTTGCATATATCTTCCTTGTTCCAAAAAAATTATTCCCCCACTAAAATTGCAGAGAAAGTCATTTCCCTTTCAATATATCTTAAAATTAAGATTTTGTCAACATGGTTACAACAATAACCGTAAAATAATGAAAGCAATTTTTAAATGTTAGTCGATATAATTATCGGCACAAATTGACAAGAATATGATAGTTATCCGATAATAAATCATGTTCTTAAGTGAAATCAGGGTTGTTCTGTCAGGGGTTTCCGAGTCAGGTAATGTTGGGGCAGTCTGCCGTGCTATGAAAAACATGGGACTTTCTCAACTGCATTTGATTCCCGCACACCCTCTTTCTTTGGATACGATACGCCAAAGAGCGGTAAATGCCAATGATATTTGGGAAAATTCTCGTATTTTTAACAGCCTTGAAGAAGCAATAGCTGATTGCTCCATAGTGGTTGGTACTACCTGCCGGCGTGGGCATAAGCGAAAAAGTATCTCTATGACGCCGCATGATTTAGCGAGATGGCTTGCCGAGTCTCAAGGTCTGGCTGCCATCGTTTTTGGCAATGAGCGTACCGGGCTCGAAACTGAAGAATTGGAACTGTGCAATTTTGCTTCCCATATTCCTGTTTCGCAAGCCTGCCCATCTCTTAACCTGTCTCATGCGGTGCAGATTTATGCCTATGAATTTTTTATGGCGATGGAAAAACAGCGCCCTGTAAAAGGGGAGTGGACTCCTATGAATCAGGCGGAAATCGATTCTCTGACAGGCAAAATCACTGACGAGCTCGCCGATATTGGATTTTACAAAAAGCCAAACAGGGATTATCAAACCCGATTCTTACATGATGTTATTGCCCGAGCCGGACTCGCCGAACGGGAAGGGCGTTATCTGGGGGATATTATCGTGAAGGCCGGGCGATTAGGAGCCGGACATTAGGCTGTCGATTTGTAGGTTGTTGTAGTAGGATTGAAGGCGTGAATGTGATATAATAATAGTTCTATGAAAACGAAAAAGTTATATCAATTTGTTTTAATTGCAATTATTTTAGGTTCACTGTCTTTCACCACCTGCCGGCATTTGGATGGTGTTGCTCAGGAGCCGCTTGTGACGCTTCATTCTGTGGAATTGGTAAACATAAGTTTTACGGGTGTCGAAATTATGGCCAGAATTAATGTGCAGAATCGCAGCCCTGTCAACATTCCTTTTCCTGATATTAATTGGGAACTGTTTGTTAATGACAATTCATTTATCAGAGGAAGCAATAACTTCGATGGTACAATCAGGGCACGCAGAACAAATGTCGTGAATGTGCCTGTCTCTTTGAATTACGTTGATTTCTTCAGCGCTTTTCAGTCTTTAAGAGGGAACAGATCCGCTGGTTTCAGGATAGCGTTAGGTGCAAATCTTACCATTCCGGTAATCGGTGATTTGAATTGGAATTTTGAGCATGAAGGGGAAATTCCGCTCTTGCAAGTACCAAGATTTTCCATGCCTTCCATGCGAATCGATGGAATTGATTTTACCAGAGTGCAATTGCTCTTTTCGGTAAATGTCGAAAATCCGAATGTTTTTTCTTTGCCTTCGCCTCAGATTGCTTATGATTTTTTAATTAACAGAAATTCCTTTATGCAGGGAATTCACGTATCCCCCGTTCCGTTGGCTGCCGCCGCAGTTACGCCGTTAGTTATCGGGCTTACTGTAGAATACGCCGATCTTTTCCGGTTGGTTGCAAATCTTGGAAATTTGAATGAAGTGCCCAGTCTTTTTTCAATGACAAGTGATCTTGGCGTTCCTGCCTTAGCGGGTCAAAATGTTTTTCAGGAAATTGCAGGTTCGCTGCCTGTACTCAGAATGCCGTCGATCAGCTTCAGGGGGATCACTCTGAGGAACCTCACTTTGACAAGAGCTGATTTTGAGCTAGCGTGGGAAATCGAAAACAATAATATTTTTGCGATGAATGTGAGAGAGCTTTCGTATAATCTTGTTGTAAACAATTCGCAGTGGTCAAGCGGAAGAGCTCCCGGCATATCGAGAGTTGCCGCTAACAGAACAACTGTTGTTCCTTTGGAATTTTCCATTAACAATCTTGCTGTTGTAAGGGAGATTGCAAGTATTGTTGCCGGAGGCGGAAACATTTCTTTTACCTGCAATGGAAACTTTAGTTTTGGCGCAGATTTACCGGGTCTTGCGGATTTTCAAATTCCGTTTAATTTTTCCGGATCGACAAGCTTAAGCCGATAGTTAGTGTTCTGTCTTATTCGGTTAGCAAAGTTACAATATGCGTTAATTCCTTGATTGTAAGGAATTAACTTATCAGGCATTGTGTCATTTGAATAAGACAGAACACTAGTGTCGTCCATAAAGCGGTTCTTTATGGACGACACTTTGTATTTTAACGATTTTCAACATCCTCTAAATTGATACTCAATGTCCCGTCTTCTTTGCGGGCGGCGATACTTTTTAAGTATTCAAAATATTGTTTATCGATCATCGCTATATGAGATAAAACCCAGTCCTTTAGAAACCTGCAATAATTTGAAAAGACAATACGTTTTCCGGCTTTATGTTCATTAACAATATTCAGAATAGCCAGAATAAAACTTTCATGCTCTTTTTTGTGTTCGTTGTAGCCGGGAAATTTGGTGGCAAGCAAGATTTTTTCTTCTGCGGCAAAATGAATTTTGACATACTTTACCATCTCTCGAATGGCTCTGTTAAAATAATCATTTTCCTGAATGTGATTGCCAGTAGCATGATTAAACATTTCGTTTATCAATTCGACAAGCTGCTTGTGTTGTTCATCAATCACTTTTATCCCGCATTGAAACTTCTTATCCCAGACAATCAATTCTTTGCTATTTTTCATAGAATTTTCTCCAATAGTTAATCAGGTTGTTCAAAATTTAGAAAATGACTCATATTTATAAGTATAACACACTTATAAAAAATTTGTATATTAGAGTTGTCTCTCTAGTCCATTGACCTGCGGTAAAATTTTTGGTAATTTTATTGTATTCTTATGGATATAAAAGCTGTTATTAAAAATTTACATCCTCTTGAAGTACGAATCATTCTTGCGTACAAAAAGGGTGATGAACTCACAATCGAAAAAGTCGAACAGGAACTGAATTTCAAACCCGGAAACGCCAATCAAGCGCTTTCATGGCTTGCTGGCAAAAAACTTATAAGCGAAATCCGCCGTGAAACGGCTGTTTTCTACGAATTAACCGTTTTAGGCGATGAATGGAAAGAAAAAGGCAGTCCGGAAGAGCGTATTCTTGAACTGATACGAAGCAGGATTGAACAGACAAAAAGCGGGGCTCAGCTTCCTGACATTGCAAGCTGTCTTGGCATGGAAAATAAAGACATCGGCAGCGCCTTTGGCAGTCTTTCCAAGTTAGGCATTTTAAAGATGGACGACGATAAAAATGTTGTTTTAACTATTCCTCTGGAACAATTTGCCGATCCTGACAAAAATCCGATACTGGCACGTTTTCGCTTAGTACGCGGCATATTTGAAAAACTGGTACAATCCGGCGGTTTAATTCCCGAAGCTCAGTTGAGCGATGAAGAAAAAAACATCATAGCAATTCATGCAAAAAAACGCGGCGCCGCTGATGCGCCTTTCCGTCAGATAGATCGTGAAACTGTCTATTTTGGTTTTACTGTTGAAGAAGATGGTTCTGTTCCGGCGGAAGCCGCTGCCGAAGCGCTCAAAGAGGCGGGAATTACAGGTGATGAAACCGGCTCGCTTACTCAATCAATGCTGGAAGACGGCTCATGGAAAGGGAAAACTTTCCGTTCGTACAATGTAAATATTCCGCCCGCACGTCTCACTCCCGGCCGCAGCAACCCCTACGCAAAATTTCTTGAAAACGTAAAAGACAAACTTGCTTCACTCGGCTTTGAGGAATTTGACGGCCCGTTAGTCGAAACCGAATTCTGGAATTCCGATGCGCTTTTCATGCCGCAATTCCATTCGGCAAGAGACATTCATGATGCTTACAGCATTGCTAGTGCAGGCGGCGACAAAGACGGAGTTGCACGGGCAAAATCCATTGATGAGCCGTGGCTCTCCAATATTGCTTCTACCCACGAAAACGGCGGTACAACCGGCAGCCGTGGCTGGAACTATTCTTTCGACCGCGATTTTACAAAACGTTTGATCCTGCGTTCTCAGGGAACTGTGCTTTCCGCCAAACAATTACCAACGGCAAAAATCCCCGGCAAGTATTTTGGGATTGCCCGCTGTTTCCGCTACGACCGTGTTGACGCAACTCATTTGCCGGACTTCTACCAAACCGAAGGCATTGTGTTAGGGGAAAACGTAAACCTTCGCACGCTTTTGGGTATGCTGGAAATGTTTGCCTGCGAAGTAGCCGGAGCGAAAGAAGTCAAATATGTCCCGGGGTATTTTCCGTTTACAGAACCATCGGTGGAAGTACACATCAAACATCCTGTGCTTGGCTGGTTTGAACTTGGCGGCTCCGGCATTTTCCGCCCCGAAGTTACAGAAAGCCTTGGCGTAAATGTGCCTGTAGCGGCGTGGGGTATTGGTATCGACCGCATGGCACTGATGGCACTTGGTTTGAATGACCTGAGAGAACTTTTCAGCCACGACATTGAGAATGTCCGTTTGAGACGGGCGAAAGCGTAAATCAAATATTTACAAATCAGCTTTCCGCAAAAACTCATCTGACTGGAGTATGATATTGCCTGTTTCCAAAGAAAAGGGTGCTGCGGCTTTATTTGCACGGGGAACATTTTCTCCACGCTCATTTTTGATAGATGTAACTATAAATGTTTTATTATGATTTTCACCGGGTGATAAGATTTCCAACTCGTCTCCAACGCTAAAAGGATTTCTTTGCAGGATTTTTTCTCCGCCCAAGCATATCGCTGCAACGTTATACGGAGACACTTGATTTGAATGTTCGGTGAAAACATGAGCGCCTTTTTCAAAAACAAAACCGGTTGTCCAGGGTCTGTGCGGAATTTTGTCAATTTCTTTTTTGTAATTAAGTTTTCTGCCGTCTAAAGCAAGACGATATGCTTTTACTACTGAGGCCACATAATATTCGGATTTCATTCGTCCTTCGATTTTGAAACTTGTTACACCGCAGGCGGTCAGCTCATCCAGATGATCTATCAGGCAAAGCTCTTTGCTGTTCATGATGTATGTTCCGTGAATATCTTCTTCGACAGGCCAGAATTCAAAAGGTCTTTTTTCTTCCATCAGGGCATATTTGTAGCGGCAAGGCTGTGAACATTCGCCTCGGTTTGCTTCACGGTTTGTCATGTAATTTGAAATCATACACCTTCCCGAATAACTCATGCACATCGATCCATGAACAAATATTTCGATTTCGCAGCGGTTTTTTAAGTGATCGGCAATTTCTTTAATCTCACCAATACTGCACTCACGGGCAAGAATAATCCGTTTTGCACCAAGTTTAACGTATTCTTCGGCGGTAAATTTGTTTATTACATTAGCCTGCGTGGAAATGTGTACTTCAAGATCGGTATTCTCCCTAACCAGCCTTAACACGCCAAGATCAGACACAATTACTGCGTCAACACCAAGCTTTTGAAGATGTTTTATGTGTAACAATATTTGTTTGAAATCTCCGTTGCGTGGAAATATGTTTACGGTAACATAAACCTTTTTACCCTGTGAATGTGCGTAAGAAACGGCTTCTTCCAGCTCATTTGAATCTTCGGAAAAAGCCGCACCTGCACGCAGTCCAAATTGTCCGCCCAAATAAACGGCGTCTGCCCCATATTTTATGGCAAACTTTAATTTGCTAAAATCGCCCGCAGGGGCAAGAAGTTCAGGCGTTTTCATTAAATATTTTAACCTCTCTGTGTGCTACTATGAATCGAATATATTTTCATGATACAATATATTATTCATTATAAAAATATTCAATGATACGGTTAAAGTAACGAAGTTAAAGCAACGAAGTTGAAGTAACGAAGTTACAATCTTCAAGGATACAAAATGGACAAAGAAGAAATCTTATACATCATCAAGAATAACCTTATCGGGAACAATAAGCTAAAATTGCTCCTCGCAGATGTGAACACCGTAGATATTGCCGAGATATTTGAAGAAGTGGACAGAGAAACTGTTATCAGGCTGTTCAGGATTTTGCCCAAGCCGCTTGCTTCGGATGTTTTTGCGTACATTGAAAGCGATAATCAACAAATTATAATTGAAGCCCTAACCGATACGGAAATCGGCGAAATAATGCGAGGGCTTTTCATGGACGATGCCGTCGATTTTATCGAAGAAATGCCTGCCAATGTCGTTAATCGTGTATTACAAAATGTAACAGGCGAAAAGCGTAAACTTATCAATCAAATTTTACAATATCCCGATGATTCCGCCGGAAGTATAATGACCACCGAGTATGTCTTTTTATACGAAGACGACACGGTTAAAGAAGCGTTTGACACAATCCGTAACACAGGAGTTAACAAAGAGACAATTTACACCTGTTATGTGATACGCAAAAATCGGCTGCTTTTGGGCGTGGTTTCCGCAAAAGATCTAATGCTTGCGCTTCCTCATCAGCGTATCAAAGAGATAATGTACGCAAATCCCATTTTTGCTGGTACAACCGATGATCGGGAAATAATTGCTGACCAATTTCAAAAATACGGATTGATTGCCATGCCCGTCGTTGACAAGGAACAGCGTCTTGTCGGTATTATCACAGTAGACGACATTGTAGATGTTATCGTCGAAGAAAACACAGAGGACATCGAAAAGATGGGCGCTCTTGCTCCATCAAGCGAGCCGTATTTAAAAACAGGCGTTTTCAAACTTTCCAAGAATCGCATTGTTTGGCTTTTAATACTGATGATCTCCGCAACTTTCACAGGAATCATCATTACTAATTTTGAGGCGAAGATGGTCGCCCTGCCAATTTTAATGGTTTTTATTCCATTGCTTATGGACACTGGAGGCAATGCCGGCGCTCAAACTTCAACGTTGATTATTCGTGGGATGGCGGTAGGTGAAATCAGCCCAAAAGATATATTTCGCATTTTGTGGAAGGAAATCCGTGTTGCCCTGTTGTGCGGGTTTGGGCTGGGAATTGTTAACTTCATTTGGGTATTCGCTGTCTATGGGCAAAACTTGATGTTGAGTATTGCCGTTACGGTGACATTATACAGTACGCTTATAATCGCAAAAATGCTGGGAAGCGTATTGCCTATTTTTGCCAGGCGAGTCAAAATTGATCCGGCAATTATGGCAGCGCCGATGATCACAACAATTGTAGATGCTTTGTCTCTGATTATTTATTTTATGATTGCCAGTGCGATTTTAGGATTATAACCGTTAAATTTTCACTCTTCTCCTAATATTTTTCATATTTTCCAAATTTGACTGGAATTTTTTTTGAAAAGCTATATATTGACAGTATCAATAAATTGAATTTACATGAAAAAACTACAAAAACGCAAGTATATAAATTGTTTTCGTGTAAAAAGGAGAGGAAAATGTACAAAATGTTAAAGGTGACAGCTATATCTGTTGTTGCCGCACTGGTTCTGGCTATGCCAGTTTTCGCACAGACATCCCCAACAAATACTGCCACAGCAGGCGTATTTACTACGGATGTCGAAAATTCTATGGATGTTCATCGGTATTCCGAAGTGGAATTTGAAAGATGGGCAGGGTTTTTGGGTCACAGCGGAGAGTCCGATCGTCCGGTTTCGCTTGGTTTTGCCACGAGATTTGGAGGAATCCATCTTGGGACATGGTTTACGGGAAATTTCGCAAACTTTGACAGAGTCGAGGGAGAGAATGTTACCACCACGTATGATCTTACCAACATGATTCCCATACAAAGGGTAACAACGACGACTTTTTCTGATCAAGTCACAAGAACTAACAATCAGCTTCATGCTCTTATCGGTGTTGCCGGAATGGGGTTCAGAGTTGGGTTACACCACGATTGGGAAACATGGAGCAATCCAGACAGAATTATTACAGTCACTGAAACTCTTAGCGGTACTACGACAACTTACATGAATCAAGTTGATGAGTTTTCCAGAACGACAGGAAGCCTTATTCCGACTTTGGAATGGGGTATGAACCTTGCAGCGGGAAACCTTGTAATCAGACCAAATGTTTTTCTTGGGTTTGAACTTTACCGTGACAGTGAAATTTTTAACACAAGACCTGTTTTTACAACAGACAACGGTAATCTTGTTGGAAACTTTACAGTAGAACGCTCAGGTCATAACGAAGGTTTCATGGCTCCGTCATTTGGTGTCGGTGCAGAGATCGATCTTCCTTCTGGAGAAAACTCCACCGTGACAATCGGGCTTTCATACGGCTTGGGTATGCGGCTATTCGACAACAGCTTCGATGACTCGGGTTTTTCCGGCAGTGTAAACGGGACAGTTTCATGGGGACACGGA
>WQWD01000033.1 GCA_009785545.1 Treponema sp.
ACATGACATGGTGGCGAACCGACAGATTTATGAGCAATTGATCGAAAGGAGAAAACGGTTGTGTTAGACGATGAATCAAAAGAAGTAAAAAGACCTAACTCCAAGTATTCGCTTAGTAAGCCTGATAATACGCACTCTGATAATGAATTATCTTATAATAAATCATCTTATGAAAACTTGAACTTTCATTACAGCCGTGAACGCAGATTGGAAAGCGCTCCTGAATCTGTAAAAAAACTTTACCGGCAAGGCGAGGAGAAAAAAAGCAAAATCAGTTTACTTGGCCCATTAATCGCTGACAGACCAAGACGGATTCTTTTTTTTATTATTATTTTGATGTGTGCGGCAATTATCGGTCTTGCGGTGTTTGGGTTTTTTGATACTGTTCACGAATTAGATGGTAACAGAATAAATGTTACAGCGGCAATTTTTGAAGATATGACAATTGTTGTTTTAAGAAAAACCGTTAGAAACCAAAACGCCTTCACCGGTGCGGTTGATCTTGCCGTAACAATTCCGATTCAAACAGAAGGAGAAGATTTCCCGATTTTTTCCCACCGTATTTTCTTTCACCCTGAAAACGAAGAAACATTCCGTTTTGCTGTACCATTCAACGCTTCTGAAATGTATCTATTATTGCAAAACTACAAAAGCGAACTGCGAATACGCTTTAGCCCTGAGTAACGGAGGTTATGTTATGTGTAAATCTTGCTGTCAATTGAAAACAAGTATGTTTATAGTATTGATGTTCTCTCTGAGCGCCTGTTTTGGAAGCCCTGAAAGGAATACGGGTATTGTGAATCCGCCCGCCCATCAAAGAATCACAGCGGAAAGGGCGTATCAGATGATGCTGGAATTAAACGAGTTTATCCTTTTAGATGTACGCACTGAAGCAGAGTTTAGGGAAAGGCACATTGCCGGAGCAATTCTTATACCGATTGATGAACTTGAGGCACATGCGCAGGCAGAACTGCTTGATAAAGATATTGTAATATTTGTTTATTGCCGTACCGGGGTCAGATCAGAAAATGCCGCCGTAATTTTGGCGGGAATGGGTTACAGTCAAGTATTCAACATGGGCGGCATTGTCGACTGGCGCTGGTAAGATAACATTTTACTTGCCGTCATTTACTCCATTTTACCGAAGATACTTGAGTTTACCGTCGGATTATTGTAACGTCTCTGTCAAATGATCCCTCCCACCATCGGTGACCACTAACAATAACTTCAACACTCTCATATATGTTAGTATGGCTAGGAATAGTGACACTGGTTAACCGATTATTTGCGAATGCTCCATCTCCGATGTAAGTAACGCTGTCAGGGATGATAACACTGATGATTTGGTTACTCTGAAATGCGGAAGCTCCAATAGAAGTAACTGTGTCAAGAAGGGTTACGTTGATGAGTTGTCCACCAAAAAACCAGCCTTCAATATGGGCTATGCCGAGAGTTACGCAGGTAATGGGGTTGCCTCGAAATGGAAAGCTACCCATATAAGTAACACTGTCTGGAATGGTAATGTTGGTGATTTGATTATCTGCGAATGCTCCATTTCCGATGTAAGTAACACTGTTTGGAATGGTAACGCTGGTTAGTTGGTTTTCCCAAAATGCACTATCCCCAATTGTAGTAACACTGCTGGGAATGATAATGCAGGTTAGTTGGTTTCCCAAAAATACACTCCGTCCGATGGTAGTAACACTGTCTGGAATGGTAACGCTGGTTAGTTGGTTTCTCCAAAATGCACTATCCCCAATGGTAGTAACACTGTTGGGAATGATAATGCTTGTCAGTTGGTTTCCCCAAAATGCACTCCGCCCGATGTAAGTAACACTATCTGGAATGATAACGCTTGTCAGTCGTCGGTGTCGGTGTAACCCAAATAATGCACTATCCCCGATAGTTTTAACAGGCATTCCGTTTATTTGCGAGGGAATCTGTATATCCGTACGTCTTCCTCTATAACCGGTGATTATTATGCTATTCAATGGCAATTCCGGCTGTTCATATTGCAAAGTCTGATCTACCAGTGACCACCTGAAATTCCTTGCTCTTGTGTATTGCGGGTTTTCCGCTTCCCAAATACGATGTTCTCGGCTAAGACCAGTGCAACTGGTTGCCATTATTGCCACAACGATAATTGCTATACAAGGGATAGTTTCTAACCCCTTTACTTTGTTCATGTTGAACCTTCTTATGGGTGGTATTTGTAAAGCCGCCTCTGTCAGTGAATGGGGCTGTCTGAGAAGTAACCAACTTTTCGGACAGCCCCCATTCACCGATTGTTTATCGGTTGCTTTCTACAGCTTCGCCGGCAAGGAATTGCTGCGCCGCCAATACAACTGAACTTACAAGGTTGCGTCCAGTTTCGGTGGCTCCGGAAACTGCGTCTAACGCAAAACCGGTTATCATGTGCTCTCCGCCGGTCGAGTTTTCGGCGGGAGGTCTTGAAAACTCCGCAACATCTGAGGCTGTCATGCCTATCAATGCGTCGATGAAGTCTCTGTAAGTAGCGGGTCTTACTTCATCAGGAGTAACCCATCTTTCAAAGAATGTTTCATTTGATTCTACAGAAATATGAGCATTCGTTGGTGTGTAATCGATATAAACGATTTCGCCTGATTCTTCGTTAAATACAACTGTCAGCTCGATTTCGAACTGCTCGCCTTGTACCCAGCGGTTTGCCCAATACGAACCTTGAGCTGTAACCTCAACATAATTTGCTGTAACATCAACAGTTCTCACGTTCGCTTCTCTGCGGCCGAAACATCCTGTGAATGTCAAAGCGATTGCCAGCAGGATAACTATCGCGGCAATGCCGGATAAATACGCTGTTTTTCTCATAAAACCTCCAAAGTTTGAAATTAAGTTTATACTTATTTATATTAACAGTGTGGTTAAAAAACGTCAAGCTAAAGGACTATAAATCTTCATAAAAGCAGTGGTATTTATTGCCAGAATTTAGTATAATATGTGTATGAATCAATATAAACGCTTTGTTTTAATAGGTTTTATTGGACTTTTGCTTTTTCCGGCTCTCTCTTTTGGTCAGGAAAGTACGCAGGATATGTTTACACGCAGATTTCAAAACGGGACTCAGCTTTTTAGAATATCAAGGTGGTCAGAAGCCGCTATTGAATTCCGCCGAGCTCAGGAACTTTCCCGTAATTTAAATGATTGGGCAGCCTCGTTATATTGGGTCATTTTAAGCGAACTTGCGGCGACTGATTTTGGTTCCGCTTTAAGAGATATGGATCAATTGGAAATACACGCTCCGAATTCGCCTTACGCCAGAGATATGATTTATCATCGGGCGAGGGTTTATTTTATTCTTGGTTTTTTTGAAGACGCTATTGTTTTGTTCAATCGGTATCTTGCCTCAACCTCCGATTCAGACCCGGTAACAGCAAATCGAAGAGCCGCCGCTTTTTTCTGGATTGGCGAAAGCCTTTTCGCTATGAGGCAATGGGACGAAGCGGAAAGGTTTTACGCTTGGGTTGTCGCTCGGCATCTTCAAAGCCCAAAACGTGAAGCCTCGGTTTATCGCCTGGATTTAATAAAACAAAGAAGAATAGAAGCGGAACTTTTAGCCTTGCTTCAGTTAACTCACGAAGAAATGCTCAGAACAAGCGAAGCGTATCGAAGAACAATCAGAACTCAGGAGCATACTTTGAACCTTTATCAAAGACGGCTTATGGAACTCACCGTTTTGAATCAGAATAATCAGGCAAATGGCGGTGTTGGAGTTATCGATGTTCTTCCGTTGTTTCCGCAGGAAATTACCGAACCTGAAATCGAAGATACAATCGTTATTCCTGATGTTGATTTTGCAATCTACAATAATGGTAACGGCAATGGCAATGGCAGATGTTTGATTGAAAAAGCCATAGAATTAGGAAACGAAGTTGAGCAGATTTTAAGAGAAACCAATGGCAATGGAGGAGAACATTGGTAATAATAAGAACCACTAAACCTTTTCAAAAATTTTTAACTCTTTTTTTTGTACTTTTTCTTTTGTTACTGAATGGATGCGCCGCCTTCCAAAGATATTTGGCAAATTTTTCTGACGACGGAAGACCAAACACCGCAGAACCGAGCCCTCAGAGGCAAGGCCGCAGAATGCGGGAAACTACCGCTCAGGCAACTGCCGCTATAGAAACAACTACAGTAGAAATAACCACAGTTGAAGCTGCGGCAACCGGCGCTGTCACTGACACTGTGCCGGAAATTATCATTCCGGCAGCTACCGATGGATTTGTACGCCTGACTCTGAATCAAAGAACTGGCAGTTTTTCACTGCAATATCACCCCGATGTTAACTCTGATCATTTTGAGCCGTTATTCAGCGCACGAGATCCAAGAACAAGTTTTTTATCAGTTTCGCATAACGGAAGGATTCATCATCTTGGGCGTTCAAGGGCATTTAACACAACAATAGATATGGTTGGTTCTTCTCCTGCCCTTGTTTTTGAATCCGATTCTTTGACAGTCCGCCAGATATTTTCTCCAGTAAGAACTTTAACCTCGAATAACGCTAACGGCGTTATGATTACAATCACAATCGAAAACACAAGCGGAGAAAACGCTTTGGTTGGTTTAAGATTTATACTCGACACGCATTTAGGAGAAGCAAGAAGAGCTGTTCCATTCATGACAGACCTCAGGGCTATTACATCCGAATTTTTGATAGACAGTAATTCAGATGATAAGTATTGGATTTCTGTTGGAGAAAATATTTCTTTAATGGGAAGTATTCGAAATCCTGTTATCGCCGGAATTAATCCAAACGCTATTCCGCCCACTTTTGTTCATTTTGCCAACTGGAAAAGGCTTAATGATTCCCGTTGGGATTTACGATACCTTGAAGACCGCTCTTTTAGCAATTTTCCTTTTTCCATAAGAGATTCGGCTGTAAGTTACATTTATGAACCTTTACTCTTGGAAAGCGGAGACTATTTTACATATATTATATTCCTTACAACACAAGACCTGCTTTGGTATTATCCGCTTAATATTTTTAATCTTATAGCGGAAGATAATGCGCAGGATGGACAAACTAATCTAAATATTGATATGTTACATTTAATCAGGCTTCAAGAGCTTTTGGATCAATTTATTGCCGGTATGATAGAACTTACAGAATATGATCTGATAGAAATAGAAAGAACAATTTCAAGACACAGGAATTAACGTGCTTAACTCAAAGCGAGATCCTTTATTAGACAGAGCCGCCATCCTTGCAAAAAAGCGTGACTTTGAAAACGCTTATAAAATATTACGAGGCGAAGAAGATCGGTATTACGGCTCGTTTAAATATTACCAATTATCAGGAATAATCAGCCTTTATTCGGGAAATTATGTTGAATCGCATGAATATCTGCAATTGGCGAGGCGTATAAAACCAAAAGATAAATGGACTATGCTGGGATTCGCCGTACACTATTTAAAAAGAATGAAAACAGATCAAGCAGTTGATTGTTACCTTGATGTATTGGAAACCGATCCCCAAAATAAAATTGCAAAGTATGCGTTAAATGTTATACGCAAGCACGCATCTCCGGATAATTTATCTGACTGGATTTCTATACATGATAATCTTGTCAAATTATTTCCGCCTATTCCGTCTCCGTTACTTAATAAAAAATCCATTACTAATTTTTCTTTAGCTCTTGCGGTTTCTATTGTTTTAGTTTTTGGATTTCTTTTTATAACAAATGCGATTCAAAATCCTTTCAGGTTTAGATCACAGCGTCCTATTTCAGATTATTTTCTTTTACCCGAAGAAAGATTGAATCCTGTGCAAACGGCAGGTTTCTTTTTATACATTCTTTCTCCCGATGAAATAATTTCGTTACACGAAAACGCTTTGGCATACTTCGCCGGGTATCGTGACGAAAGGGCAAAAGTGCTTCTTAATAAAATATTGAGATCAAACGCTTCCGAAGCTGTAAAAAACAGAGCAAACCTTATGATCCGAAACATGGCGGTTCCCGGTTTTGATACTTTCAGAAGGCAGGACAATTTTACAATGTCCGAAGTAAGAGCAGAACCTGCCCTTTTTGAGAATGTCCATGTTATATGGACAGGCATGGCAACTAATGTCAGCGTAACAGATACGCATACCCAATTTGATTTACTTGTCGGTTATGATACACGAATAACGCTGGAAGGAATCGTTCCGGTAATATTTAATATACCTGTAGCGATAAATACAGATCGTCCCCTGGAAGTACTCGGAAGAATAACACTGATGTCGATTACAGATATCAAACTTGAAGGTATATCGATACATCAAGCCGGGCGTCTTTAGTTGTTTGTTTAACACCGCATTTTTATTAAACAATTTTATTTTCAACTAAATCATCTTTAATTATACTATACACTTTTGAATCTGTAATTTTGCCCGTTTTCCAATTAATACTATATTGCCTTAAAGTTCCTTCATATTTCATTCCAGCTTTTTCCAAAACTTTTCCCGAAGCAGGGTTATCAATAAAATGTTCACATTGAATTCTATTAAACCCGATATTATTTAACAAATACTGTATAACATATTTTAATGCTTCAGTTGCATAGCCATTATTCCAATAGTTTTTGGATAAGGCACAATCAATATAACACAATTGATTTTCATCATTACTATCACATATATAAATAAATCCTATTATTTTTTTTGTATCCTTTAATTCAATTCCCCAGTCATAATTATTCATATTTTCATAATTTTTAATCATTTTTTCTATCCAAATTTTTGTTTGAGTAGTATCTTTATGAGGAAATGGAACTAAAGTTTTATCGCCACAAATTCTAAAAACGTCATCTGTATCATTTATTTTCCATTTTCTTAAAAATAAACGTTCAGTTTCAATGTCTTTTGTCCCCTTATGGTTCATTTTTCACCTCTTATCCAGTATATTTTATAATAATTTTTCTAATCGTAACATTGCATAAGTAATATTTGAATATTCTTTGTCTCCGACCCATTTAATAATTCTGTTGTATCCATTATTATACCAAAATCTTATGGCAACCCAATTTTTAATATCAACATTAAGAATAACTCTATTATATTTCTGTTCCATTTTCCATTTTTTTTCATACATATTCAAAATGAATTTACCTAAGCCTTTTTTTTGTTCATTTTGTTTTATATGAAAACAACCCAAAAATATAGTATCATTATCTATATAATATTCGCAAAAGTTGACCATTTCATTAAATTCGTTATATATGCATTCAAGCCTAACATTTTCTTTTTTCCCATTTTCTGGAAGATCAGGATTTGTTATTGTCTCTTCAGCAGATTTACATTCAGTATAACCACTGAATTCCGTAATGTAAGAAACTGAATCCAATAATTCTTGCAGGTCATCTTTCATTGAAATATCTATTGCATGTATTTCCATGTATATTCAGTAATACACAAAATATACATTAATGTCAAGCATAATACATTTAAATTATTTTCAAGTATATATGGCACATAACACACTTTGTATGCTTGCCGTAAAAACGGCAAGTTCAGCGTGGGCAGTAAATTCCAACTGCGTTATATAGTCAATTAATTTTATTAATTGACTATTTCCGATTGTAAATACTTATTGTACAATAAGTAAAATTAAAGGACTATATAACCGTTTCCGGGTACAGTATCGTATTTTTGGGAATTACGATTATGCCGTCTACAATATAGTAGTGCCCGTAGTTGCCGTCGTCGCGTTTGATGTCGTCTACGCCGATGCGGCAGCCTTCGCCAATGCAGACATTTTTGTCGATGATAGCGCCTTTGATTATTGCTCCGCGCCCGATACCGACATTTGGGACTCTGGCTTCGGCGTTTTGTTGTTTTTGGGCTTCTGTTTCGTAGAAGTCCGCACCCATACAAATGACGCCGTTAAGGCTTGAACCTGTTTCGATTAACGTTCTGATTCCTACTATTGAATTTGTGACATTAGCGTTTGTAATAATACAGCCTTCTGAGGCGATAGATTGCTTCATGTTTGAAAAATTCATTTTAGAAGGCGGAAGGTTTCGCATATGGGTATAAATCGGTCTGTTTTCGTCATAAAAATCAAAACTCGGCTTTAGAGTTGTTAATTCCAGGTTTGTATCATAAAAGTTTTTGATTGTCCCGATGTCTTCCCAGTAACCGTCAAAAAGATAGGCGTTTACTTTAAATTTGTTAATAGAAGCCGGGATTATTTCTTTTCCAAAATCGGTAAGCTCATTTGCAAGGCAGCTTTCCATTGCTTGCGCATCAAAAATATAAATCCCCATTGAAGCCAAATAACAGTCGTCTTTGTTTTTTTCTGTTAAAAGCCCTGCCGGGGCTCTGAACTCAGAAATATCTTTGGCAGGGCCCGGTTTTTCCAGAAACTCCGTTATCTGATTTTTTTTGTCTACTTTTAGAATACCAAGATCGCTTGCGCTGTCTCTACTGACACCTGTACAGGCAATCGTTATAGCCGCACCCGAATCGATATGTTTTTTTAAAAAGTCCTGAATGTCCATCCTGTATAACTGATCACCTGACAGGATAATGTAATGTGATGGGTTTTGTGTTCTAAAATGATGGAAGTTTTTTCTTACGGCATCTGCGGTTCCTTCATACCAGCCTGAATGTTCAAAAGTTTGCTCAGCGGCAAGAATTTCCACAAATCCGTTGGAGAATGAATCAAAAAGATATGTTTTATTTATGTGCATATGCAAAGACGCTGAATTAAACTGCGTGAGTACATAAATTTGTTTTAAATTCGCATTGATACAATTAGATATTGGAATATCTACAAGGCGATATTTTCCGCCAAATGGAACTGCCGGTTTTGAACGAAATTGAGTTAAAGGAAATAAACGAGTGCCTTTTCCACCTCCCAAGATAATAGACAAAACATCAGACATAGAGATACTCCTATAGTTTAGTAAAACGGCAGATGTTAACGGCGTAACACAAAAATGCCGCCACTTATAAGTATAAGGCAAAAGACAAAAAAAGTCGATAGCACACATTTAAAAATGTGTAAAAATAAGTTAATATATCAAATATGAATGCAAAAATAAACCTTGAAAATCTTCTAAACAGTTCCGATTTTGCGCCGGACATCGTGATAAACCGCCTATTGCCGGCGCAGGAAGGCTCTTACACACCTTTTCCAGCAGAGTTGGATACTCGAATCATCAAAGCTTTGAACAAAAGAGGGATAAACCGGCTTTATACACACCAGGCAGAAGTCTGGAAATTGACAAAAATGAAGAAAAATGTAGTTGTTGTTACGCCAACCGCGTCCGGGAAAACTCTCTGTTATAATTTGCCCTGTCTTGATGTGCTTTTAAATGACGAAAGCGCCCGTTGTCTCTATATTTTTCCCACTAAAGCGCTTTCGCAAGATCAACAGTCCGAATTAAACGAAATATCCGAAGGCGATGACGGCTTAAAACTAAAAATAGCCACTTATGACGGAGATACTCCCGAATCTTTAAGAGTTTCGGCTAGAGACACCGGGCGTATCATAATTTCAAACCCCGATATGCTTCACGCCGGTATTCTTCCAAATCATCCCAAATGGATAAAGTTTTTCTCTAACCTTAGATTCATCGTCATTGATGAGGCTCATACTTACAAGGGTGTTATGGGCAGCCATGTGGCAAATGTAATCCGCCGTTTACGCAGGATTGCGTTATTTTACGGAGCTTCTCCTCAATTTATTTTATGCTCGGCGACAATTGCCAACCCGGCAGAATTGGCGGCTAATTTGATTGGACAGGAAGTATCTCTTGTGGACAAAAACGGCTCCCCGCGCGGAGAAAAACGAGTCATTTTGTATAATCCTCCGTTAGTTGACAATGTTCAGGGGATTCGCCGCTCAGTTGTAACCGAAAGCCGCCGCTGGATGATCGCTCTTTTAAAAGCGGAAATTAAAACAATTCTTTTTGCCCATTCACGAGTAAAAACCGAAGTTGCGGCATCTTATGTAAACGAAGACTTAAAAAACATTTATACCGATAACTCACGTATCAGAGTGGAGGCTTACCGAGGCGGATTTTTGCCAAACGAACGCCGTGAAATCGAAAAAGGGCTTCGAGAGGGAACAATTCACGGCGTAGTTTCAACTAACGCTCTTGAATTGGGTATCGACATCGGCGGACTTGACGCTTCTGTCGTTGCCGGTTTTCCCGGTTCGTTTAACAGTTTTTGGCAGCAATCCGGCAGGGCAGGAAGGCGCGGCGGCACATCAGTTTCGGTATTTATCGCAAACGTATCTCCGCTGGATCAATTTATAATGAATAATCCTGAATGGTTTTTCAGCAAAAGTGTTGAGGAAGCCAACATAGATCCCGACAATCCGTATATTTTAACAGATCATGTAAAATGCGCGTGTTTTGAACTGCCCTTTACCGACGAAGAAATAACCATGACAACTAACAATGATGTGTACGGAGAAAACGCTTTGGCTGTTCTTGAATATCTTGAAGAAGCTGGCATTGTGCGTCACGCCGGCGGCAAATGGAATTGGGCGGACAGGTCTTATCCCGCCGAAGGGGTAAGCCTTCGCAGCGCCGGAGCCGACAACATTGTAATAATCGATGTAACAGAAGGAAGAAACAATGTTATCGGCGAAATGGATCGCCCCAGCGCAAAGGAACTGATATTTGTTAACGCTGTGTACATTCATCGAGGCCGTCAATATATGGTAGAATTGCTGGACATCGAAAATAAAAAATGCCATGTTCGTGAAGCCGATGTAAATTACTTTACAGATGGTTTGGTCAAAACAGATATCAAAGTATTAACTGAAGACGACAGATGGGGCGTAGGCAGTATTTCAAAAGAAACCCCAAGCTCCCTTGAACTGGTAACCTGCGATGTGTTAGTTCGCTCACAAGTAACAAAGTTTAAAAAGTTAAAATTTCGTACTCATGAAAATTTAGGATACGGCGACATCTCGCTGCCGGAAGAAGAAATCCAGACACGAGGGCTTGTTTTGCTTTTTACGCCGGAAAGTAAATGCGGCAAGGCATTAGCGGAAATAGACGAGCAGCAAATAGGAGAGGCGTTACACGGCGTCGGCACTTTGATACGCAACATAGCGTCAGTTTTTCTGCTTTGCGACAGCCGTGATTTGGGAATCGCCGAGCGTGTCCGTGACCCTCACTTTGGCACTGCGGCATTATACATCTATGACAAATACCCCGGCGGAACTGGTCTTACAGAGAATCTCAGCCTGCGGATAGAACCACTGTTAGAGACCATCCGTGAAGCGCTAAAGCAGTGTCCTTGTAAAGAGGGGTGTCCTTCGTGTGTCGGCCCTGGCGGAAATAAAAACGTCGCATTGAAACTCTTGATGGCGGCTTAAAAGACTTGTTCGGCAGTTAGTACCACGTTTCCATAGCCTGAAAACGCTCACGCACTCTTTGTAAATTGTTCAATTCACGTCGAATTGTTCTGCCATAGTCGAGTCTGCCATTTTCGATCCTGAAAGCGCTGTCTATCCAGAACTGAACGCCGGGGAGGTCTATCCAGCGGAAACGTCTTTCGTTAGCTTTTTGCGCCCAGTAAACGGCTTCGTCCCAATAAATTAGAGCGGTTCGAAAACATTTTTCGGCAATATCAAGGCTTTCAAGATTTTGGTCTCGAAAAGGGGCGTTAAAGAAAAAAGCTTCTCGTTTATTCCAATGATTGGCAAGAAACAGATATTGCTCAACCATTTTAAGATTTAAGTGCATGGTAAAAAGATAACGGTATCTTTGCCATTGAATCTCGTTTTCTATCCTTGTCAAAGCCCACAACGGGTTAGCAAAAGGAGCTTTTAAAGCCTGTTCAAGCCAAAAGATATTTTCCATTATGTCGTCGGGAGTAGCATGATGGTTCATGTGAAAAAGCCTGAAGAATTGTTCTTTATATGTTGCAACAAAACTGTTTGCGGGAAAAGCGATAACCAACAAGACTAACATAAAAGTCACTTTAATCGGAGTTTTCATTGTGCCTTAAATATCGGCATTTTGCTGATTACACTCCACACTGACTCCGCAACTTCCTCTGTTGATTTTGAGCCGTCAATAATTTCTACACGTGCGCCATTTCTTTTATATGTTTCTATCATGGTGATATATTTTTTGTAAACTTTCTCCTGAAAATCCAATTTTTCGAATATCTCTAACGACGCACGATTTTGCGTTATCCTTGGAAAAGCTACAGACGGCTTAACATCAAGAAAAATGGTAATTTCCGGGAAAGGAAAAGACTCGTTCAAAGTAAGGGGTAATTCATCGCCGCAGTCAATACCTTGATAAGCCAACGATGACAATACATACCTGTCGCTGGCAACCAATTCGCCCTTGCCTGTACGTTCAATTATGCCATCAGTGCCGTATAAGTGTTCATAACGATTTGCGGCAAAAAGCAAAGCAAGCGTTTGCGGTTTTACCTTAAAATCATTTGTTTTACTCATGGCGTTTCTGATTGTCTCACCAATAAGGCCGCCTGTTGGCTCGCAAGTAGAAAAAAAGCGGATTTTTTCATGATATTCGGCTGCCATTCGTTTTGTAAGAGTTTCCAATTGTGTAGTGGTTCCCGAGCCGTCGCAGCCTTCAAACACGATGAAATTTGGGATAACTTGCATTGGGTTAAGATAACATAATTAAACCCCGTACGCAATGGGACTGCGGGCTGCGGAGTCTGTCAGGGAAAAACTCCGGGGGAGTTCGCCTCCGAGCCCCTTTGGGTCTCTCTGGCGAGGAGTCTTAGTGTTCTGTCTTATTCGGTTAGCGGAATGACAAAGTGCGTTAATTCTTTATGTAATAAAGAATTAACTTAACGTGACATTGTGGCATTTGAATAAGACAGAACACTAGAGATGTTTTTTCCTGCCAGCCCCGCAGCCCGCAGTCCCATTGCGTACAAGTGTTGACAGTGTTTTGTTCCAATTATGTGTGTGTTTGTGGGGTGGGATGGGGGTGTATCACAATCATGATTGGAACAAAGCACCTCCGCAGAACTTGTACGCAAGGGACTGCGGGCGGCGGGGACTGGCAGGAAAAACTGTCAAGCCCTGAAATAGGTTGACACTTTTATGCGGCAACCCTATGCATTTTTTCTGGTGTTTCATATCCAAGGGACTTATGCGGACGGCGGGTATTATATAAATACACAGCCTGTTCCACT
>WQWD01000034.1 GCA_009785545.1 Treponema sp.
AGCAAATCAAAGAGGTCAAACGGTTCTACAACTACTACAATAGTTGGATTGAAGTCTCTCGGAAAAGCACCCGACTTTCCTGCCGCAAATGCGGCCGGGAGGTCGGGCTTCTTTTTTTCTTTTCCTTTATATGCAACAACCCTAGTTTTTCTTGTATCTGATTTCATCGATAAGCTATTGTAAAGCGAAAATGAACACAACAAAGTCATGAATTTGGAGAATCGTTTATGCAAGCCATGTTGGTGTACGATACTTCTCCGGACGTTTCCGGTTTAACGGCGAAGTCCATCGCTGGTAGGCTAAGGGCGAACCAAACGGAAGCCATCGGCGCTCCACCCGCTGTTAGGCCAGCCGGCGTCGCGGAAAACGGAGCGGGCGTAAACGGCATCGCTGTCCCAGCCCCCGCCGCGAAGCACGCGGTCAGTCCCCGAGTACGCACCCGAGGGATCGGCCTTTGCTTCACTCGTGTAACTCCCCCACCGATCCCAGACCGCCTCCCATACGTTTCCGCTCATGTCATATATTCCTAATCCGTTAGGTGCTAATCTTCCTACCTCTCGTGTCCTACCGCCACTGTTCCCCCAATGCCACGCCACCTCATCAACATCATCGCTTCCAGAAAACGTATAGGTTTCTCCTCTATTTCCGCCTTTTGCCGCAAACTCCCATTGCGCTTCCGTTGGCAATCTATACCCTGTCGAACCCGCTCTGATTCTTACTGCGTCCCATCTTGCTCTTTCCGGATCATCCCTCTCTCTCGGTACTGCTCCCCATGTAGCCGGATCTGTACTCCACTCACTGGTATTCGCCGCTGTCTGCATTTCATACGCAGGGGGGAATCCTCTCAACTCACTCAACCTGTTCGCAAATACTATCGCATCATACCATGATACTGTTTCTACAGGCCGCCTACCCTGCACTTCTCCGGCAGCAGGATTACTCCGAAAACTGCTTGGATTGTTCCCCATTACTGCAAGCCATTGTGCCTGCGTTACAGGATACTTGCCCATGTAAAACCCTGTCAGCGTTACCGTTGATACGGGCGTTGTATCTCCGCTTCCTGCTGTTCCCAGTTCTCTTCCAAGCTCAAATGTACCGCCTTCCACACGCACCATTTCCATTGGACTGTGATCCGGGATAATATTATAGGTCGATCCACACCCAGCAATTAACCCGATTATTGCTGTTACTGCAATAATCCTTAATTTCTTTTCCATACTTTTCCTCATAAAGAATTATATCATATTTTATGTTAAACTTGTCAACTCTATGTGAAATTTTTTCATTTTGTGAGTATGCATAGAGGCATGACTAGACTAGACTGTATACTTTCCGCAGTTTTTCTGTTATACTTTACGCACAATGAAAAAAATAATCCCACAAACAACACTTTCCATGATTTTTTTGTCCGTGATGTTTTTCTCCTGCTCCACCGCTCCAACAAGATCTTTTGAAGCCCCGGCGATGAGCGGCTCATCCCCGGATTCAGGAACAGAGAGAATGATTATCCACGAAGTATCGCTGGATTTAACCGTTGAAGATACGGAACATACCAGAAATATGCTTATTGAAGCTGTCAGGCATAAAAACGGCTTTATTGTCAGCTCGACAGGAACTTTAATCGCCGCACGTATTCCCTCTGAAAATTTGGAAGAATACATAATTTTTTCAAGAGCGCTCGGTAATGTTGTAAGCGAAAGAAGAACAGGAACTGATATAACGGATCAGTACAACGATAATGTTATCAGACTTTCTACTTTAATTGATTTCCGCAGCAGATATTTGGTGTTGCTTGAGCGGGCAAATACCATTGCGGAAATATTAGCCATCGAAAGAGAACTTGCCCGAGTAACAACAGAAATTGAATTACTGCAAGGAAGAATACGCCAAGCTGAATCAAGCGTAGCTTATTCCAGCATTACTGTAAGATTCAGAGAAAGGCATGAAACTGTAAGACCCGGCCCCGTTGGATGGGTATTCGTTGGATTGTACCGTGGAATCAGATGGCTCTTTGTGTGGTGATTTGTAAAAGCTTGAGAGGCAACTGACCGAGTTGCCTCTTAATCCTATTAATCTTTCCACGGAAAAATAAAATTTCTAAACGAGCGTGTGCCGGTTTTTTCACGTTCCTCGATTAGTAACGCATCCCATGGGATTTGACGGCGGTTAGCTTCAGGGTTGGCTTCCAGATAATCGTATTTTAACAAACGCAGACGCAAGGCTTGATCAATATATGAAAATACGCCAACAAAACCCGGAAACATGAGTACAATAAAAAATGATATAAACAGCAATATTATATTGTTAATAAATAAAAAGATTGAAAACCCTGTATTGTCCAAAGCGATTAAAAAACATTTTCTAAAAGCTTTTTTGATTTTTTTACCGGGAGTAGGGGCATCGGAGATCCGAAAATAAACAGTAAAAAAATACTGGAACGCAAGCAGGGAAAAAATCGTTATCCATATAATTACAGCAGAAAGAGCAAGACCTAACATGAAAGGTTCCATTGTTAAATAAAATTGAATCACAAACGGCATTATCCTGATAACAATAAAGGCATAAATTCCCATTATAATCCCTGCCGGCCACGCCCTCTTAAAGCCGGAAAGTAAATCTCCAAATCTGAAAGTACCGTAATCAGATATAATTGTCAAAGAACAGGATACGGCAGCCAAATAAATCATAGTGCCAACCAGCCCGAATAATTCCAACAGATGAATAAGTAAAATGGAGTTGGTAATTTGAGAGGCCAACACAAGAATAGAAAACGCAATTACAGCGCATACAATAAAGCCCAAATTTAACAGAACAACTTTGAACAAATTGTCCCATAAATCGTAAAACGTTTTTCTTGTTAAAAATCCGATCAAGTTTTCCTCCGCTGATTCATAATAACAAATTAAAGCTCTCAAGTCCATTGCCCCGAAAAAAAATAATTTGTATAATGGTTTAGAGGCATACAAAATGATTGTAATGAAATTCGGCGGAAGTTCTCTGGCCGACGCATCCCGTTTACGCCATGTTGCGGATATTGTAAAAACACAATTGGATAAAAAACCTGTATTGGTACTGTCCGCAATGGGAGATACAACAGATCATCTTCTAACAGCCGGTAATTTGGCGTTAAATGAGGGGAAGGTAGAATTCTCCCAAATCGAAAAACTTCATTTAACAACGCTTAATAACCTAAAACTGCCCGATGGCAGACAGAACCCTGTTCAAATAGAAGTAATAAATCTTTTGGATGAACTTAGACGTTTACTGTCGGGAATATCATTGATAAAAGAGCTTTCTCCAAGAACAAAAGATTATCTTGTATCTTTTGGAGAGCGGCTCTGCGTGCGGATTGTCACGGCGTACTTAAAATCCACAGGTTTAAACGCTTTTGCCTTTGACGCATGGGAGATTGGTTTTCTTTCGAATTCCAATAACACTCATGCCGAACTTTCAAAAGACAGCTGGAATTTGATTCCGGATAAAGTGAAGCCGCTAATAAAGAAAAATGTTATTCCTGTTGTAACAGGTTTTTTGGCAAAAGACGAAAACGGCAATATAACGACATTGGGGCGAGGCGGTTCTGATTTGTCGGCTACAATGATCGCCGCAGCCTGTAAAGCCGACGAAGCGCAAATCTGGAAAGATGTTGACGGTATTTTGTCGGCCGACCCGAGAATCGTAAAAAATCCCAAACCTGTTCAAAGTATCACTTACGATGAAGCTGCGGAGCTTGCCTATTTTGGTGCTCAGGTTCTGCACCCGCGCGCAATGCTTCCCTGCATGAAAACAGGAACTCCAGTCATTATAAAAAATTCGTATAACGTCAAAGCGCCGGGCACAAAAATCGAACAGGCAGCAGCGCCAAAAAAAACGACCAAAACCGAAATGATTCCTGTCCGAACGATCACTTCAAAACACAAAGTAACGTTAGTTGATATAGTCTCTACCAGAATGGTGGGACAACACGGGTTTCTGGAAGAAGTTTTTTCGATCTTCGCTAAATATAATATCTCGATTGATATGGTCGCAACAAGTGAAGTATCGGTATCGCTCACTTTGGATGATTGTTACGATCTTGGCGAAGTTAAAAAACATTTAAATAAAATCGCAAGTGTAGAAATAAAAACAGGAAAAGCGATAATTTCGATCATTGGCGACGTTAAACGATCATCAGAAATATTGGGATGGACATTTGTTGTATGTCAGCGTATCGGTGTAAATGTGCAAATGGTTTCACTGGGAGCAAGCAAAGTCAATATAAGTTTTATTGTTAATGATAATGAAGCCGCAAAAGTAATCAGAGCGCTTCATGTAGATTTTTTTGATTGAGGTGATTATGAATATTGCGATTATTGGTTATGGGAAAATGGGAAAAATGGTAGAAGATACAGCTCTTGCTCTTGGGCATAAAATTGCTGTAATTGTTGATCCGGCTGCGAAAGATACCCCCTCGGGAATCCCGACAGCAAAAACAATTGCGGATTTTGATTTTGCTTCCATAGATAAAACAAATCCTGTTTGCGCTGTCGAATTTACACAGCCTGATACGGCAGTAACAAATATAATTGCTCTTGCCGAAAGAGGTATTCCAACGGTGACAGGGACAACTGGCTGGTATGATCGTCTTGACGAAGTACAGCAAGTTATTGAAAAAGCAAATGGACAGGGGCTTAACAGCGCGCTGCTTTGGGCTTCCAATTTTTCTATCGGAGTTAATTTGTTTTGGCGGATGGCGTGGTATGCCGCGGAACTCATCAATAATTTTCCTGAGTACGATGTCGGCGGCTTTGAATCTCATCATAACAAAAAAATAGACAGCCCTTCGGGAACAGCAAAAACTTTAGCCGAAGGCGTATTGGAAAGAATCAAACGTAAAAACAAAATTGTTTGGGAAACCATGAACCGAAAACCCGAAACCGATGAGTTTCATTTTCCAAGCCTGCGTTTAGGCAGTGTTCCCGGTCAGCATAGCTTGTTTTTTGACTCTGCGGCAGATACAATTGAAATTACACATACAGCTCGCAGCCGGGAAGGTTTTGCCTCCGGCGCTGTGCGGGCATCCGAGTGGCTTACGGCAAAGAAGCGCCTCGGATTATTTACAATCGATGATATGATAAAGGAGTTATTATGAAACTATGTTTCATATTCGATTTTAATGTGCGGCTTAGCCGCACTAAAGAGAGGTTATTATGACAGAATTTCGAGGGGCGTTTACTGCGCTGATAACACCAATGACAGAGTCGGGAGAAGTAGACTACGAAGGTTTCCGCAGGCTGATTCAATTTCAAATGAAGGAAGGAATTGACGGTATTCTTCCTTTGGGAACGACAGGAGAAAATCCCACCCTGGATGAAGACGAAGAAGAAGTGCTTATAGAAATCGCCGTAAAAGAAGCAAAAGGAAAAATTCCAATCATTGTAGGAGCCGGCTCAAACGATTCAAGGTATATGGTAAAATATGTTGAACGTGCAAAAAAAATGGGAGCGGATGCGGCGCTTGTGGTAACTCCATATTACAACAAACCCAACGATGACGGACTTGTCCGCCACTTTGAAATGGCGGCTAACGTTGGTATTCCCATCATCGTTTACAATATAGCTTCTCGTACGGGCAGAAATATCCCAACCTGCCTCATGAAAGAAATTGCCAAGTTTGAAAATATCGCAGGTGTAAAAGAATCATCCGGCGATATAAATCAGATGGGTGATGTCATCAGAGAAATTGCCATTCCGTTAGAAAAAAGCGGACGAAAGTTTTTTGTGCTTTCCGGCGATGACGGTTTTACACTGCCGTTAGCAGCTATGGGCGGAGACGGAGTTATCTCGGTCGTAGCCAATTTGTTTCCGGCAAAAATAAAAGCCCTGACAAAAGCGGCGGTAGAAGGCAATTTGGAAACAGCCAGAAACTTACATTATGAATTAATCCCGTTTTTAAAAGCCGCATTTGTAGAAACAAATCCTGTACCAATAAAAAAAGCACTCAGCCTTGCAGGTCTTCCTGCCGGTCCCGCACGTCTGCCGCTGGGCGGTCTTTCGCCTGCAAGCGAAGAAGTATTAAAAAAAGCATTAAAGGAGCTAGGCGTTATATGAAACCTGTCATTATTTTATTTTTTGTATTAATTATCAGTTCATGCGCAACAATAAGAGAAATACCAGAACCATTTGTTGTCGATTTAAATTCTCCGCAGATTCCGTTAGGTGAAATTGATTTGCAGCTAGACAGGTTTTTAGGCGGATTGAGGCGGGAAACTGTTAATTTAATTTATTTCCCAAGAGAAGACGCCGTCGCTCTGCAGTTCAGGCACGAAATGATGACGTACCATCAATTTTGGAGCAGAGAGGGACGAGCTCTTTTTATAAGAGCGCTTGAACAATATAACGAAGATTTTACGGCAAGAACACTGGAAAATCAAAACGCCAGAAGATCAAGGCAAATTTACGGAACCGCAGAAGGCTTTTTAACATGGCGGGGACATCGGTTTGGTGTGCAAGCACGTGCAAATATGACTCTTGGCTTGGGATATGTTTTCAGAGACAGAAGTCCGTATTTTACGATACATCAAGGAAGAGCGGAATTTATAGATCCTGCCACATCCAGCAACCGTATGGAAAGTTCTCCTATAACGCTGCATTTTACAAGAGCTCAAGCGGCTGAACTTGCCTCTTTTTTCCGTCAGGATATTTTAAATGAATTAAGCATTCAAAACAGAGAAATCCCCGCACCGCCCGCCATTACAGATATAGAAAGAGATGACTTTTGGGCAGAGCCCTCCGAGCCGTCCGTTACAGATACCGAAAGAGACGAATACTAATGAACTTAAAAGAAGATATTTCAAAATGTACCGCGATCATTGCGGGATGCAGAGAGGCCATGTCCGTAAAAATTGTAGGGCAAAAAACAATGATAGACGGACTTTTTACAGCTCTTATTGCCGGCGGGAATATTCTGCTGGAAGGCGTGCCGGGTCTTGCAAAAACACTTGCCGTAAAAAGCCTTGCCGAAATAACAGGGCTTGAGTTTAAAAGGATTCAGTTTACTCCCGATCTCTTGCCGGCAGATTTAACAGGAACAATGATCTGGGAGCAGTCAAAAGGAAATTTTTCCGTTCGCCGAGGACCATTATTCGCAAATGTTATTTTGGCAGATGAAATAAACCGTGCTCCGGCAAAAGTGCAGTCAGCCCTGCTGGAAGCAATGGAAGAAAAACAGGTAACAATCGGAGAGACGAGCTACCCCCTGCCCGACCCTTTTTTTGTTCTCGCCACAGAAAATCCAATCGAACACGAAGGAACATATTCGCTTCCAGAAGCGGAACTTGACCGCTTCCTGATGAAATTGCTGATTACATATCCCAGCCCCGACGAAGAGCTGGAAATCGTCAAAAACAGCCAGCCCTTTTCCTCCACTGCATCAGCCGCAGCAGTCGCAACAGCGGGATCAACTTTGCCAAAACATTCTATTACGCAAACTTTGAACAGGGAAAACCTTGATTTCCTGCGCAAAACCGCAGACGGGATTCATATTGATGAACAGATAAGCAAATACATTATTACAATTGTAACAGCTACCCGGCCGGCATCTACAAGAGCGTTAAACGCAACACATAAACAGGGATTAAGTATCGCGGCTGGACAGGCTTCCTCTGACGGCATTTATCGTTACGTGACATTCGGCGCTTCTCCAAGAGCTTCGATTGCCCTGCACCGCTGCAGCAAAATATTCGCCATGTTAGAAGGCCGCAGTTTTGTAACGCCCGAAGATGTTAAAAACGCTGCGCTTCCGGTTTTACGGCATAGGATCGTTCTTTCTTATGAAGCCGAGGCTGAAGGTATGGACACAGACACAGTAATTGCAAGAATACTCAGCCATATTCCGGTCCCCTAATCCGCATTATGGAAAAAAGCGAATTATTGCGTAACATTATCAATCTTCCCATTATCTCATCCGGGCTTGCCGAAGAAATGCTTAGCGGCAGTTTCAGATCGGTATTCAAGGGACAGGGAATGGAATTCGATGAAGCACGTCATTACCAGAGCGGCGACGACATCAGAACAATTGACTGGAACGCCAGCGCCCGCTTCGGTTATCCTTTTGTAAAAATGTACCGTGAAGAACGCGAGTTAACTATTTTACTTTTAATTGACATTTCACCTTCAATGCACAGGGGAAACATAACCAAGGCAGACGTTTTGAGTCCATTTGAACAAGCTCTTATTTGCGCCTCTTTGATTGCATTTTCCGCAGAACACGGAGGGCAGCAAGTTGGTTCTTTTTTCTTTGACAAAGATGTCGAAAAGGCTTTTGCACCGTCAAGGGGACGAAAACACATAATGTCTATGATAATGGCAGGGCTTCAATTTCAAGATAATCAGGCTGACAAAACTCAAAACGGCAGTAATATCGCTTCGGCGTTAAAAGCAGCGCAGCGTCTGTTAAAAAAAAGAGCGCTTGTTGTAGTGATTTCGGATTTTTTCAGTATCAATTGGGAACATGAAATGGCAACTCTTTGCCGCAAACACGATTGTATCGCATTGCGAATCTGCGGGGCAAAAGAAATACCATACCACGGGTTAATCACAATGGAAGATCCTGAAACAGGGATAAAAATGGAAACGCCTGCAGGTTTAAATTCGTTTAAACAAAACTGGGAACAATGGCATAATGAACGCACTATCAACTGGGAAGCCCAATGCCGTAAAAGCGGAGCCTCACTTTTGGACATAACTACGGAAACAAACGCTCCAACAGCGCTTATGAAATTTTTTTCCGGACGAGGCTTTAACAAACATAGTCAGAGTAAAAGCAGATGAAAAAAATATTAAACAATAGAGTTATAATATTCGTAGTAACATTTTTTCTTATAACGTCTGTTTTATATGCGCAAAGTTCGGACGCATTTTTAATTCCCGGACATATTTTTGTAGGAGATCGCGCTGTTTTGGTACTGCCGTTAGAAGCGGATAATACTGAAACCGCATTTGATGACATTGTTCTTCTTCCTCAATCAGGACTTCTGCCGTCAGACCAACACATTGATTTTCACAGGATTGTATTGGAAAGACGCATTACGGGAAACAGGCTGTTGATTGAATTTACAGCATTTGCTCCGGGTTTCCTTGAGCTGCCGGTTATTCATATCGGAGGCGCATATTTCACAGATCTCACAATTACAGTTAATTCGGTAATTCAAGACGGTTCTTTACATATTCTTTCCGGAGCCGCTGCCGCTTTGGCAGTACCGGGAACTGCTTTTATGATTTACATTACAATAGCAATTATTATTTTTGCAATATTATTTGTAATCCTGTTTATGTTAAAAGGACGTAAGTTAATAAAAAAATTGATCCAAAAATGGAAGTTTTACAGACTCTTTAACAGAATGCGTAAAATAGAAAAACAACTTCGAAAAGCTGTTTTAAAAGGTACGGATAAACGTATTATTCTGGACAGGCTTTCAGATGAATTTAGAATTTTTCTGTCCAACCTTACGGGAGTAAATTGCCGTGTTATGACTGCTGACGAATTTCAAGTTTCAACCGGCGAAAGTATATCGGAAAATTTTCAAAATAAATTCAGTTTGTCGATTTTTGCGGACTTTTTCCGCAATTGTGATGAACAGCGATTTTCAGGAACTGTCATCGATAAAAGCGGCATTTTACTATTGTTAGACGATCTGAACAATTTTCTTGCCATGCTGGAAAAAACAAACAAAAACTTACAGAAGGAGGAACACAAACATGAATATTAGTTTTGAGTATCCTTTTCTGGCGGCTGCCGCTTTTATTGTCATTCCGGCTGTTGTATTTATTTATTCACGTTTGAAAAATCCATTTGTTCTATTGATGCCTCTGGGAGCGCCCGGTGGAGTTCCGTTTAAAACATCTCAAGTTAACGGTCTTGTAAAATTTTTAAAGTTACTCGAAATAATCTCTGTCTTTTTGATTTTTTTAAGCGCTGCCGGGCCGTCAATCAGAACTTCAGAAACACTCTGGCTTAATCGCGGGGCGGATATTATGTTTATTATGGATATAAGTCCAAGCATGGCGGCACTTGATATGGACGGGCAAAGCCGTTTTGCCGTAGGAGTAAACCTTATAAAAGAGTTTGCGCAAAGACGTCCTGCCGACAACATTGGGTTTGTTGGAGTCGGACTAGATGCCGCCCTGTTTATTCCTCTTACTACAGACAGAGAGGCTCTTAGGCTCAGACTTGAACTACTAAGGATTGGAGAACTTGGAGACGCAACGGCTCTTGGCGTGGGGCTTGCCGTTACATCTTTTCATTTGGAAAATTCAAACGCACAGCGAAGAGTCGCAATAATAGTTACAGACGGCGAAAACAATGCGGGAGCAATACACCCGGAAACTGCCGCAGGTTTTTTACGTGACGCCGGAGTATCATTTTGGGTAATTGCAATTGGTTCGCAGGGAGAAGTACCTATTGATTTTACAGATCCTTTTACAAATATCCGAAGAATCGGAATTTTATATTCAGAATATGACGAGGAAAGTTTACAAAGTTTAGCAGAAGCTGGAGGAGGAACGTTATTAATTGCGCCGAATGCGGATGCGTTTGCCGCAGCTTTTGCTCAAATAGATGCAGATGAGATAACCATACAAAGATCTCGTGTTGTAAACAGGCATCGTTCGATTTTTTATCAATTTTTTATTCCGGCAATTTTCTTGATGGGTCTTGTCAAATTTACCCGCAAATATTTATTAAAGGCTGTTATATGACATTTGACAATCCATTTTTTTTATTATGTTTTTTAATTTTTATTCCTTTGATTATCATTGATATAATTAAAAATAAAAACAAGCAAAAACTATCTGCCAAACTGGAAAAAAAACTTATATTGTCAATTTTTCTTTTTCGGTTATTTTTAGCTTTTGCGATAATTGCTTTGGCTGGTCCAAGATGGGGAACAGGATATGCACCTTCCGAATTCCGCAGAGGTCTTGATATTGTCTACGCAATTGATGTTTCACGCAGCATGGATTTACAAGACGCACAAATCGAAGAAAGATTAGAGACACGCCTTGAACGAGGGCTTTATATCGCACGAGCAAGCCTCAAGGCAGTAACAGGAGCTCGTTACGGAGTAGCGATTGGCAGAAACAGAGGTTATTTAGCAATTCCTCTTGTGTTTGATAATGACGCGCCATTAGTTTTTTTTGAATCTGTTGATGTTCAGTCAATAACAGGCAGAAGTACCAACCTTGAAGCGCTTGTTGACGCTGCCGCAGATGCTTTTCAAAATACGTCTCCTGCTCAAAGAGTTATAATTTTAATTTCTGACGGAGAAGAACATTCAGGCAGTTTACGAAATGCTGTCAATCGTTGTATCAGGGAAAATATTATCGTAACTACTGTCGCTGTTGGAAGTGATGAAGGGAGGCTGATACAGGCCCGCCTTGATGATCCAAGCGCACCGCAGGTTATCAGCCGAAGAGATACTGCAGTTATGCGCTCAGCCGCAGAAAGAACAGGCGGTATTTTCATTGACGCTAATCGTGAAGACGCCGCACAGGTTCTTTCCAGCCATCTTTTATCGCTGGCACAGGAAACAGAATTAATTCACAGAAGAGAAGAATCAAGGCAAAGACGTGTATTATTTATAACATTAGCGCTTTTTTCCTACGCCGCTTCTAAACTAGTCACACGCTCAAGAAAAGCTGCTAATTTACGTGCAAGTATTATTGGTATTCCTCTTATCGTTATTCATTTTGGAATAATTTTTTCGGTCTTACTGACATTAACTTCCTGCTCAGAAGGTAAATTACTTATTTTACAGGGAAATTATTTATTTGCACGAGGAAGATTCGAAGACGCAGTTGTTCCTTTTTTGGAAGCATTGAACCATGAAAACGCAGCTCCTTACGCCGAATACGGACTAGGCCTTATTTTTCATATGATGGAAAATGCCCAAACTGCTTTACAACGTTATGCAAACTCGCAAAATTTACTTCAAGTTTTTCCAACACACGAACACCGTGAACTTCGTTTCAGAATTTTTTACAATTCCGGAGTTGTTTTTTTTGAGGAAGGGGATTATCACGCCGCGGCAGCTTCTTTCAGCGATGCGTTAAGAATAATACCGGGACGAATAGAAGCAAAACGAAATTTAGAGCTAAGCCTTCTGTCTATTTTAAGAGAAGAAAATACTCAAAGTCCCCCAGACTACAGACAGGAACAAAGAGAAATTCTTTTTGAATATTTAAGAGAGGAAGAACAACAAAGATGGAGAAGCAGAGAATGGATAGAAGAAGAGTTTACCGGAATGGATTTTTGACGCAGAAATATATAAGGAGGCGTTTTGCTAAAACCAATTTTATTAACGTTTTTTTTATTACTTAGTTCTTTTGTTTACGCGCAGGAGCTGCGAATAGGGGGAACTTTGACGATTTCAGTCAGCCCTGAAACATTATTGGCGGGATACCCGTTTACTCTTACTTTCCTGGTTGACTATCCTGCCGTGGATGATGTTTCTGTTATCACACCGCCGATTTACGGAGCTCTTACGATGGATCGATTTTTGAGAATGCCCAGAATGACGGAAGATGGGCAAGTTCAGACTTTAATCGAATTTAGGTTGATACCGAATGTGAGCGGGCGGATTATCCTGAATTCTTTTTCGATTGTTACCCCTCATGGCGTTACAGAAACCGGGTTATTGGCTTTTGATGTGCAGGCAATAGAGCATAATTTGTTTACAACTTTGCATTTTGTCTGGGAAAATAATCCTCAGCAATTATCGGCAGGTGAGCGGGCTGTTTTTTCGCTTCGCTTGAACAATTCGCAGGCAGGAAATAGACAAATACAACTGCCACCTCAAACTTTTTTTATGCCGGAAGTGCCGCCGGGAGTAATACTTTCACGCTCACAACTTTCATCGAGAGAAATCGAAGACGGTTATATGCTCAGGCTATCGCTTATTCCGCTGGAAACCGGGGAATTTTTTCTGCCCGCAAGAACACTGGAACAGGGAAATATACGTTTTGAGATTCCGGCTTTACGTATTCGAATTACAGAACGCAGGTAAAA
>WQWD01000035.1 GCA_009785545.1 Treponema sp.
CCGGACAAATTGACGGCAACGGAATTATCGGGAAAATTAGCAATAACCAATCCGGGTCCGGGAATGTTAATCCAGCTATCCCAGCCGTTGTCTGATGAGTATAATCGCCATGCACCGTCAGTAATATATGTCTGTTCTATACCGGTGATGGTTACTCCGGTAACTCTTGTCGGCACCGTAAAGTCACTAAATGCTATAAAGTTATCTTTCCCAAGCTCTAGTGTAAGATATTCGTTTTCTTTTAATTCTAAATCCAATACATGATCAGATACATTCCCTTGATCTAAATCCCATATCTCCAGAGCCAGATCCCAATCACCTAATCCTACAGTCCATACGGGCCAGACCTCAATGGTTGTATCTGGAATCGTTATTTCTGTTTCTACACCACCGAGAGAAATCCAATCTCCGCCACCGCGCAGTAATACACGGAATAATCTCCCATCATGTTCGCTGTCTATCCCGGTAACAGTAAAGCTTTCGGGGGCAATAGGCCGTAACAAGGCACCGCCTGCCACTTCAACAGTGAAATTAGTCCCTATACCCAAGCCGGAATTACCAACGTTAATAGTGTTGAATGTTGTACCAACTAAAGCGGTTCCACGAGCAAAGTTTGCAGGCGGCTGACCTAAACCGGGTTCGGTGGACAGCGAGCTTTCACGTGCCGCAGTGTTTCTGAGAGCTGCCGCATCATTAGTGCCGTAGACAGTTCCTCCGCTTATGTGGAATCTACCGGCAACAACACGCACGCCGCCGCCGCTACGAGTGGCACTGTTATTGGAAATTGTCCCGCCAAGCATATTAAATGTAGCAGTAGGGCCGGAAACACGCACTCCTCCGCCTCCGAGGGAATTGCTAACGTTAACGCCGCCTAATTGCCGGTTCCCGGTGATCACAGCGTCTGCGCTCATATTAAATGTTCCGTGGTTGATACGGACACCGCCGCCGCCGGCATTGTTTTCATTAGAAGAAGCCGTATTTCCAGATATTGTCCCGCCGGACATATTAAATGTGCCATTGGCATTAATAGTAACTCCGCCGCCGGTTGCAACATTATCGCTGGTATTTCCCCTAATCACTGAACCCGATCTCATTTCGAGGGTTCCGCCGTTTAATACTACCAGAGAGTTATTATTGTTGTTTATACCGACTAACTCAATATCTTCAAGAATTAAAGTAACTCCCGTACCAACTGTAAATATGGGGCCGGTATCGGCAAGGGTAAGAGTATTGTTCGAGGATGTGCCTCTTATTGTAATTGCTACCGAAGCTCCGCCGAAAGCCAACAATTGGGGGCGTAGCAGCTCGTTTCCTATATCTGTCGAAATTGTTAAAGTCGAAGGCAGATTACCAACGTCCCACAGATTGCGAAGCTCTTCAATCGCAAACCTTACCGGGGCAGGGTCTAGAATTCCCGCCTGAAAAACGGCATCTACGCCATGTACCAAAATGGCAAAAGAATGAGTACCGGCCGGTATTAAATCACCATCAATTAAAAGTGTAAGAGCCGTTTCCCATCCCGAAGCCGCCACAAATCGTGTTGTCGAGCTTATAGACAAACCGGCTACTTCCTGGAATTGACCGGCTACAAGCCGCCCGATTTGAACATTGTTTCCAAGTAAATCAACCGGGAATATACCGCTATCACCTTCGATTGTGATAAAGTAGTTCAGCGTCCCTTCCCGTTGTTGATAAGCGCTTCCGGGATTTTCTGTATTAGGCATAACTGTAACACTTCTGGCTCTGGCAGACGGGGGAGCGGGATCGTCGTCTCCACAGCCGGTCAAAGTCGTAACTAACGCCAAACTTAACAACAATGTTGTAACAAGTGCCCTTGGTAATTTGTTTTTCTTCATAATATACTCCTCGTTTTTTAGGTTTAAAATCAAATATAATAGATACACCCACTTTTCCCAAATTGGGGGATCGGGTATGTAACTCATAAAATTATTCTCTTTAAATACGGATAAATTCGTGCAGATAAAAAATATCAGTTACTATATTAAAAAATAATAAGGTTGTTGAGAAAAGTCAAGAGAGGCTTAATAAGGAACTTTGATACTCCCTTAAAACTCAATTGTTTTAATGTAAATGTGATAAGTCCGAAAAATTTGAATTTCTTATTCATAGAAACTCCTTGTATTGTTTATCCTGCAATCAGGCGGGATGAAGCATGACTCAAGTACACAACTTGCGATGTGTGACACGGCACATAGGCAATCAACCCTCTTACTAATATAAATATCGTAATTGGGAAAAAAAATCAATAGTTTTGGGAAAAAAAGGCTGTCCACGTATTCCGCAGACAGCCTCTTTGTTTTGATTATTGTTTAACCTCAAGTTGAGGCATAAGTATCACAGGCTGCTGTCCGCGCATCCCGCTATTGAAAGGCACATTGTGAAACAGCCTTTCAAAGCTTATTGCCGTTTCGGGGAGCGTTAACATTTCGGTGTGTATAAGCCGATTAGCCGGTGTCAATTTTTCCGAATACATACCGCTTTCGGAACGGCCTAATTCCAAAATTCTAGCAGAGTTCACGTTGTTTCCGAAGCGAGACAATGATCGAGTCTCCAAAACAAACTCTGACCATGGTACTGTATTGGCTCCTTCAGTGAGTGTCCCTGTCCATGAGCGAATCCCCGAAATCACATCGGTTTGCCAGTGGAAAGATGTAGCACGAATATCCCATACCCCGTCTTCCATATCAATAACCGGAATAACGACCGGGGAAGCGACAGATCTTCCTATTATACCAATTAAAGTCCAGTGTTCCTCGTTTTCAGGATCACTGCCGGTGAACGCAAGCAAGGCAGTCTCGCAGTTTGGTGTTAAGCCGCTTATCCCTGTAATGTTAATTGATCCAACCAGATTGGCGGGCAATTCCTCAAAACTGCTAAAAGCTATGTCTGTGACTCCTATACCAAGATTTATTGGAGCTATTGTCCGATAAGTAGCATAAAGTACATCTTCACTTCCGCTGACATCCCAGAACTGTATTCTCATATTCCTGTTTCCCACAGGTATATTCCAATCAGGCCAAGTAAAAGCGGAGTCGGCTGTTATTATCGTATCCGCAATCTGGTCTAATGTAAGACCTCTTAACAGCAACCGCCCTTCTTTACCAATATATTGAGGAGGTATTCCTGTTAGGTTCATGCCAGTCGCAGTGATCGGAATCACAAATTCTCCATCTTCCATATGAAGAGTGAAATCAAGAATACCAACCACGTTGGAACTATGAATTATAAAACCAGTCCCATCTATTAAAGAACCTTCCGGGGTAAACCTGCCGCGCGCAGAGAGCCCCCCTTGTGTGACTAATACATCTCCTCTGTCAGTACCAATATTGGCATTAGACGGATGGTTACTTCCGTGAATAATACCCGTTTCGATCCAAAAAGTAGCTCTGTTTTCTATTCCGCCGCCTTGCATGGCTTCATTTTCAGATAAATTACCGCCAAACATCCAAATTCCTCCGGCGGAATTGAATATCCCACCGCCTAAGCCGGGTGTAGGATTAGGAGTAGCATTAGGATCACCTGTAGCATGATTACCGGAAATTTCACCATCAAATATTGCCATTTGTCCATTATGGTTACGTATACCGCCGCCTGTATTTACAGCGGTATTGTTTTTTATTCTTCCGCCTTCCATGTTGAACATACCAATATTGTTTGTCGCTCCGCCAATAAAGACACCTCCGCCACTGCTGCCAGCCGCACCGATTGCGGAATTGTCATAAATTTCACCGTCTACCATAACAAACAGACCGCCTTGATCCACAGTTATACCGCCTCCGTTCAGAGAACTATTGCCGGTGATTATTCCATCCCACATAGTGAATCTTGCCCTGTTAATGGATGGGTTAGAATTGGGGCTGAGCAAGAACACTCCGCCGCCCGTACTGGTATTTGCACCAACACCGCCGGATGCCGTATTGCCAGAGATTTCGCCGTCATCCATTACAAACAGACTGGCCAGGCCAATAAACACACCGCCGCCTTGTCTTGCGGTATTGCCGGTGATTGTACCGTATTCTAAACCAAAACGACCGCCATGATGAGCCGCCACTCCTCCGCCTCTTAGGGCATCGTTGGAGGAAATCTCGCCATCACGCATAAATAATACAGCATTGTCGATAGAAACACCGCCGCCTTCCGCAACCGCAGTATTATTTGTTATTGTTCCTTTTTGCATATTAAACTCGGAATCACCATGAACAAATACACCGCCTCCTTCTTGGGCTCTATTGCCGGAGATTGTACCGCCTTCGAGCAAGAAATCGCCTCTATTGGTGACGGCTACACCGCCGCCAAAAAGGTTAGGAGATAATGCCACATTAGTATTAGCAGTAATTCTTGAGTCTTCTCTCATTATTAACATCCCGCCATCCACTAAAACAAGAGCACTTGTATTATTATGTATGCCGCGTAATTCAATATTTTCGAGTATCAGAATAACCCCTCGACCTACCGTAAACATGGGACCAGTGCCGTTAAGGGTCAAGATATTGTTCGATTCTCCAGTTATGGTAATTTCAGTATTGCGTCCTCCAAAATACAACATTTGGGGGGCAATCTGTTCATTAGCAACAACAGCCGTAATAGAGAATTCATTGGGCAGAACGTTCATTTCGTGTAATCTTGCAATTAATTGACCTACCAAACGAGCCGGAACAATATCAGTTGGCGCACTGGCAATATAACCGCTAAAACCGGGGCTGACAGCAATTACTCTGATAGAGAAATCTGCGTCATCATCCAGTACGTCATAAGTATTACCTGTAGCGCCGGAAATATCAACAAAATTTAAAGAGCTTTCATGTCTTCTTTGCCATTGGAAGTTGGCTGTAGCGCCTGAAGAAAGACCTGATACAGCCACTGTCAAAGTCTGCCCTGCCTGAGCCGCTGTATTTGTAGTCAACGTTCCCGCAAGAGGAGTATCTCCCGGGTTTGATACGACATTAGTTGCGCTGCTGGGGACGCTACCTGTAAAACCTTCACGACCGACAATCACTCGAATTTGATTATCAATATCTGCTTGCTGTACAACATAATAATTGTTATTGGCTCCCGTTATATCCTCAAAAGTCAGGCCTGTTCCGCGCTGCCATTGAAAATCAAACGCTCCTTCGCCGATAAGGCCATCTGTAACCGCTTCCAAGCGCTGCCCCACAACAGCCGGAGTTCCGCTTATGGCAACATCTCCGGTCAGCGAAGAAGGTTGTACTATAATATAAAAAGAATTTGAAGGGCGTTGACGAACAAGCGCACGCAGTTCATAAGTAGCTCCGGCAGGTCTGTCAACAGAAAAACTAAGGGGTGCAACTATACTGCTGGCAACTATGTTGCCCGGGTTTACTGAAATTCCGGGCGGAAGGTCTGTAAAACCGCCTTCCGGAGTACGCACTTGAAATCTAACGTGCTCACCGGTAAAAGACACCGGAAGACCGGAACCTACAGCAGTGATTCGATAGTTTAAAGTTCCCGGTGTTCCCCCAAAAACTGTTCCGGGGTCAGTAGGATGAGGAACAACTGTAACTGACGAAATTGAAGTATTGTCGATCTGAGCCTCAAAAGCCGCAGTTCTGCCTCGTACCGAGATTGCCAAAACAATAGTACCATAAGAAAAGCCATCCGGAAGAAGATTGTTCTCCCGAGACGCATCGATTGAAATCACAAGCGGGAATCTTTGCCCCGAAGCTGTCACATTCGGCGTTTCAGCGCTTATCGAGATGCCCGGATTTGGCTGTACTTGGCCTCCTACGAAGCGCCCGATCTGAACACCCTGTCCATGAAGATTAACAGGGAAAATATGCTCACCTTCGATTTCGATGAAGTAATTCAGTGTTCCTGTCTCTCCATTAAACACAATCCCTGAATTATATTCATTTCCCAAAACCCTAATATTCGTAATAATTGGATCAGGAGAGGGAGTATCGATGTCTTCTACACATCCTGTCAAAGCCATAATTGACACAAAGCTTAATAACAATGCTAAGGCAAACACGCCTTTAAAACGCCGATGTTTTAAGGTAAGCACTGTAATTCCGAAAAGTTTGAATTTCTTGTTCATAGAAACTCCTTGTATTGTTTATCCTGCAATCAGGCGGGTTATTTCGCATGACCAAGCCAAATCATTCGTGAGACATCACGCAGGCAAAGCATATAAACAAAATGAACCCTCTTTACACAGAAAATACAGCAATTACAAAAAAAAATCAATGATTGGGGAGGGGGAAAACACATTTATCAACGGCGCATACTCAAGCGAAGTTGAAAAAGCAATCTGCACGGCTGCGGCTCTAGAGTTCTGTCTTATTCGGTTAACGTGCCATTGTCATTTGAATAAGACAGAACACTAGTACAAACCGCAGCCTTACAAATACTTAAAAGCGGCCGCCAAAAATGCCGCTGGCAGGATTAACAATTATTGGCATTTCCATCAAGTTAACGGAACGTAATCCCGAAAGTTCACTGCGTATCAGTTGAACGTCGTCATCATCTGAACTTGATCTAAAAGGCTCGCTGCGTATCAATTGAATACCGTCACCATCAATCCATATATCCAAACGCCATTTTGTCGGAAATGCGCTTGGATAGGTAGGAACATAAATAGTAAGAAACATATACCCACCAGCATTACTCTGCCGAAGAAAATTCAACATTCTGGCAGGTATTTTCAGATAATCAAACAATGATGCACAACAACACTCCCAAATATCCAAAGCTAAGGGTTGAGAAACTGCACCAAAATTTTCAATCGTCCATGGAAGATGAATTTGAGTCCACAAACCTCTAGTAACGGTAAATCTCGCTATCGGTCCATAAAAATCCGGGTGATCCAGCATTATGAAGGATGACAAAACATTGGTCTCTGCGTAAAATGAACCGCCGGTACGCAAAATTGTAACCGGCAGCTCTGTCCATGCATGATTATCAACTACAACATAACTACTGGAAAGTAATTCCGCACCGTTGCCAGAAATCTTTATATCCATTACCCAATTAATTACGTGTACATCAGGATTGGCAATCGGAATTGTAACAGAGAGCTGTACAATCGTTGACAAATTCATCATGGACAGATAATGGAATACCCAAAAGCTGGAAAAATCAAATTCCAGATAATTCCATAACTCATCAGAATCAGGATCAAAAGATACCGGATGCATAAATGTGTCTTCATTTCCGGAAAAAGTCCAGAAATGATCTGAATGTAAGTCAAATGTCCCAATTGCAGCAGAAAAAGCTTCAATGTTCAGGGTTATATCAAAGGAATACATAGGAGACTCTCCGTGCTCGCCTGTCATTGGGAATTTGGCTGTGAGTACGCCTGAGTTGGCAGCGTTGGTTACTGAAGTTGCTCCCGGAACAGTAAAAAAATTCGAAGGAACTCCATAAAAAGTATGACCTGCTGGAGGAACCAAGAAGATGGTTGCGGTATATTCCGTTAACTCATTAAAGAAGATATTATCAGTGTGCCAAAATATGTTTCCTGAATACCGCCCTGAAGGAAATAGACCTCCATGACCAATTACAGTTTTTATTTCAGCAAAAGCGGCAGGAACAGGCACACCTTGAACTGTACTATTAGTAACAGTCCTGGCAGTAGCCGGAAAAACGGCTGTTACAATGTTGCTTTCGGCTGCGTTAGTTACCTGTGATGCTCCGGCAACTGTGAAAAAATTTACAGGTATACCGGTGAAATCAAAACCGCTTCTTGCAGTTAAAGTAATAGTTGCTACGTATTGTGTTCCGGGGGAAAACCTTTGCCCTATTCCCAATGGGGTTCCATTAATACTAGCCCAAGTCACAGTTCCTGTGTATTGGGCTGAATTAACACTATGCGTTGGAGCAAAACCAGCAACAGGCGCAATCACACTCATTGCACTTGAAGTGATATTATTGGTAACCGGAAAAACAACTGTTACAATATTGTTATTAGTAGTTACCGATAGTGCTCCCGCAACTGTGAAAAAATCCTCCGGTATTCCGGAGAAGCCGAACCCAGCCCTTGGTGTCAATGTAATAGTTGCTACGTACTGTATTCTGGGAACAAACCTTTGCCCTGTTCCCAGCGGGGTTCCATTAATATCAGCCCACGTCACAGTTCCTGTGTATTGAGTTGTTGCGGTGATAGTCGATACTGAGGCTGTATTTGCTAAAGGAATATTCATTTGTATATTACGAATAGTGGGGAAGTTAGTAGCTAGAGCAGAACTAACTGCTCTGTAAGCATTTAAGCGACCTCCTGAAACGCTTAGGTTTACCGGCAAATTAGGATGTATGTCAACAGTGTTAATTATCGCCGTTCTTATCTGTGCAGGCGTTAAATTTGGATTAACAGAAAGCATTAAGGCGGCGGTGGCCGCTACATGAGGTGTTGCCATTGAGGTGCCTGATGCAAATCGAAAACCACTGGAATTTACTACTAATGGCACTGTACTCCAGATGTCATGTCCTGGTGCAAAAACGCAAACTGTTTGTGCGCCAAAATTAGAATTCCACCATCTCAGTTCATTGCTCCCAAACATCATTGTCGCCCCAACCACAATTTTACGATCAATTCTATCTGTTCTTATCAGTGGGTATAGATTATCTGCGTTTCCGTTTGCGTTCCCCGCAGACCCTACAAATAAACCCGCATAACCTCGAATAGCATTGCGCACAGTTACATTGTTTCTATGCGCCTGATGGCTAAGGCTAAGAATAGGAATTCTCAAACCTCCTCTTATTGGGTCGATTTGCCCTGCGTATTGTATAGCGGCAATAATTGCACTGCTGTTATACGAACCTGCCATATTGGGACCAGTTGCTACTTTGAGAGAAACCAATCTAATGTTTGGAGCAACGCCAACGGTTGTTCCTATAATTGTTCCAGCAATATGCGACCCGTGACCTGCAGGGTCAGTTAAAGGGCTTGATGTGTCATTTGGGTGAAAATTTTGAGACCCTGTTGGCTGGTTAACCCCACGAGACGTTACAGGATAAATTCTTCCGCCACCCAAGTCAGGGCGACTAGCATCAACACCCGTGCTTAACAAACCCACTCTAACTGTGTTAACGCCGCTTGTAAGTGCATGTGCTTCTCCAACACTAATTGCATTTAAATTCCATAAACTAGTAGATGTCGTAAAAGACTCAAGCATTTCAAGGCTAAAAGGGGTTTCAATAACATAGTCAATTTGAAAATTGTAATCAGGCTCTGCGCTGTGAATATCCTCACGCATTTCAAGTATACGAATCGCATCAAGTACATTCTCACGACACGGATTAGCAAGCCTTAACATTAAAATTTGTCTGAACTGGTTAATATCAAGACTCCAATTAGAGTCATAATAAAACGAACTTGCCCTGTCAGATAAACTGGCCGCTATTTGCGCCTGTGCTTGTTCTAACCCCGGCGTAAGACATATCACTTCCGAAAGTTCAAGCTCAGGAAAATCCATTGGCGTAAGGCTCGTAAAATTTCTACTTGCAATTCTTGTAAGCACGACCAAAATTGTGTCGTCCTCAAAATCATCATCTAAAGTAGCGGCACTATATATTGTACTGTCCACTAAAGTATCGGTATTGTGTATTGTGCTGTTCACAAGGCTTCGTTGCTCTGCATTGCTTGCCCAATCCATTATTGTATCGTTGGTACACCCGGTCAAAAGCACAAACGGTATAAAAAGCGAAAGCACTATTGCAAGTTTTTTTATTGTAGTTTTCATTTTTCACTCCTTTGCGGCGCAATACTGTCCATCTTAAAAATTGTTATATATGGTCCGACTCCAAAATCCCATCCTATGTTTGATGCTAATTGATGAATAGCAAGATCACCATATCCCCAAAGACTTGAAGTGATACGTACGGCATAAGAGCCGTTATACTCCCCATAAAAAGCATCAATGCTGATTGTGTCTAGTGCTGTTGTTCCTCTACGGATATCTCCCCTTTCTATTTCCTGTTGAAGCGAAATGTCCATCAACTCCTTGTTGGCCGCATAAAATGCTGACTTCATGTCGGAGATGACTTTTGGGCTGATATTGGTCAAAAAGGGATTGGGGGTTTGCGGTGTAAAATCAATTTTTCTAATCTTCGTCCAGTAATTTTCAGGCTGATGCAATTCCATTTCCCATTCATTTCCTGTTGCATCTAGAACTTCTACTACACGTCCTGTCGCAAAATAGGAAATGTGCTTAATATCGCCTCGAGTAATGAAGCCGCCATCATATGCTTCTTGCAAGCTGTAAAAAGTACCTTTTGGCACATTTACCTCCTTTGGAGTACCGTTGCAAGCGATCAAGAATAATCCTACAAATAACAGGATAGCCGCTAAAAATAGTTTCTTTTTCATGATCCCTCCTTATTTTGACGTATTCTATTGAACGTATTGCCAACCGTAACAATATTTTCTTGCGTCAAAATGCTTTCGTATGCCTCCTCCAAAGTAAAGAAAACATTTTCTTTCCAGACAAATATTTCGGAAAGCAACGAGTGGGTAAAAGTGACTCCCGCAATAACTTGTATCCTTATTGATGCGTCATCACCCACTCTGAATATAACTACTGCACCATTGTATGTTCCTAAGTAGTAATCAAAATGGAATGGGAAGCCAAACTGTTCTTCCCAATCTTGTTTTATCTGAGCTTCAATAACTGGATCCAATTCTGCGATTTTCAAAACAATATCTCCGTTCCCCGCACAACCAATGAATACTATTGCACAAAGCAATACCGTCAGAACTGCGCACAATGCGCCACCTTTTCTTTTTGCGTGCTTCATAACACACCTCCTAATAAAATTTTGTCTTAATATAATTGTATCATGGGATTTTTTATTTTGTAAAGTTTTTTTACAGATTTTTGCTATAAATTTGTTATATTGCATTCGTTTCCAATTCATGAAAACTTACCTTATATGATTGCAAAATTACTATACACAAGTCATATAAGATCGGCAGACGGGGAGGCGTGGCTGGCAGCATGACGGGAATTGTTTTTTTTCATGTCATTCTCCTTTAGTTAGTTTAAACCCCGCCTGTTGATATTCCGTTAGGAAAAACGGAATGAACTTCAACTCTTTTCTGCAAGTAATAAATCGCTCGTAACACATTATCTCTGCTCTGCTCCGCCAAAAAAAAGATCAAGAACCTCCGCGTACCTACCAATCCGTTATCCCTTATTTCAGAAAATGCGAACCCGGGGAAGTCGGAAGGTCCCCATGTTTTGTCAAGGAGTGACGCTTCTTCGGTGAAAAACACCATAACATTATCATATGCAAAATCACCACCTGGGTCTGGTATTTTATCATATTCCGCAGAACCGAAAGTGCAAGACGCTAAAGACAAACAACCGATCCCTAATGCAATCAATAATTTCTTAATTTTTCTCATAAAACTTTCTCCTTAATATTTAGTTTAAACCCCACCTGTTGCTATTCCGTTAGGAAAAACGGAATGAACTTCAACTCTTTTCTGCAAGTGATAAATCGCCCGCAGCACATTATCTCTGCTCGGCTCTGTCAAATAGAAAACCATGAACCTTTTCCAACCACCTGTCAATTGTATTATCAATTCTAGATTATCTGGCCTTTCTTCTGCTCTTATTTCAGAAAATGCAAATTCAGGGAAATCGGAAGGTCCCCATGTTTTGTCAAGGAGTGACGCCTCTTCGGTGAAAGTCACTAAAACCACATCATATGTAAAATCACCGCCTGGGTCTGGTATTTTATCATGTCCCGCCCCTGCCTGCCGGCCGCCGCCGAAAAGTCCCTCTGCACACCCGCTGAGCAATACAGCGAAAGCCAGAAATACCGTAATCAACCCGCACTTGGCGGAAACCGAAAATTTGTCTTTTTTCATAATAGACCTCCAAGAAATAGAATATTGGGCTGTGCAAAAAACACTGCCTTTTCCGTTTTGTCTGGTTTTCATTTTGTTTTTCCCTCCTTAATTTGCAAAAGCACTATCTCCCGAAGATTTTCTTGCGAGAGGATATTCTTCTCTTGCGCAGAAATAAGCGTAAATACTTGACTATCTTTCCAAGCTATTATTCTGAATGCAAAATTCCAATCAATCATCACTCCACCGATTTCAATTGGTGTCACCACAGACGGAAATCCTATAACAGTATTAAATCTCACTACAACATGTTCGTCAAAAACACCGTACACTCTTTCGATTTCCAAATTTTCAAGACTAATACTGAGATCAAGCGGTTTAATTATTTGTTCCAAGTAATCCCTTTTTAATTGCTCCATTGCGCTTGCAGTTAGCATTTCTCCGTTACCCATCTTTACCCCTCCACAACCAATGAATATCATTGCACAAAGCAATGCCGTCAGAGTTGCGGTTGCGCCGCCTGTTCTGTTTTTTGCGTGCTTCATAACACACCTCCTAATAAAATTTTGTCTTAATATAATTGTATCATGGGATTTTTTATTTTGTAAAGTTTTTTTACAGATTTTTGCTATAAATTTGGGGTAGTTCCCATTGTATTAACAAAACTTGACAAAATGAATAATTGGGTGTTAGTCAAAAAGAAATATCTCTAAAAAGAAACACCGAATTTTAAATCTAAAATATGAATATCCAAATTTCTTAAACTTAATCTTCCATCAGAAAAAAATCTAAAATCACCACCCAAAGAACTTCCTTGGGAAATAATTAATGATCTTCCAATTCCGGTTCCCAGCTGTAATGTAAAACCATTATTAAATATCCATTTATTGCCTATATTGATACCAATGCCTATTTGCGTTTCAATAGAATTTATGTTAGAAGCCCCATCATAATCCCATCTTATTCTTTCTTCAATCTGCCATCCTATACTGGGATAAAAACCCACATAAAATCCTTTTAAACCTGTTCTAAATGGACGATAAATGAACATTGGTTTTACACCTATATGAGAGACTTCCTGCCAAGCGCTAAA
>WQWD01000036.1 GCA_009785545.1 Treponema sp.
ATGTTTGCGGTATTCGCAAGTTTCAGCGATAAAATATTTATCTCCAAGATTGATGGTTGATTTTTCGTCAAAGTCGATAACTGCGCTTCCGACAAGAACTTGAGCCGGCAATGCTGCCGCACGCACCATCACGCCGCACATCGCCGTTGTGGTGGTTTTCCCGTGAACGCCGCAAATACCTGTAGAATCAAATTTGGCAGACCAAGCCCCAAGTGCATCGGTATATTTTAACGTTGGAATACCAAGTTCTTCGGCTCTGGCAAGCTCAACGTTTGAATCAGCACTGTAAGCCGCAGAGTAAATTATCAAATCAATATCTTTTGTTATATGAGAAGCCTCAAAATTTTCATAAAAAGGAATATTCATTTTTTTGAGGATTTTATCTGTGTAAAACTTTTCAGGAATATCACTGCCTAAAACATTAAAGCCGTTATGATGAGCCAATTCGGCCAGAGCGCAGACACCAGTGCCTTTTATTCCAATAAAATAAATTGTACGGGATTGGTTTAATTTATCTGTATCAGTAGAAAACAGACTAAGTATCTTTTCTGTTGCCATGACTCATTTTAAATGGTAGTTGACAAAATATCAATATTTATTACAATAAAAAGCATCAGAAAATCGGGGAACCTGCATGAATAAAGAAGAAATTTTAGAACTGATTTTACAAGGTTCCATAAAAATCTCCAAGCAAAAAAATATCCTCTCAGGTATGAACACTGTTGATATAGCGGAAATTTTTGAAAAACTGGACAGAGAAAAACTTCTCCAGATGTTCAGAATTCTTCCAAAAGCAATTGCCGCCGATGTTTTTGCCTGTATGGACTCAGCGCAGCAGCAAATAATTATCGAGGCTTTAACCGATTCGGAAATCGGTGAAATTATGAAAAAACTTTTTGTTGACGACGCTGTTGATTTTATCGAGGAAATGCCGGCGAATGTTGTAAGACGGGTATTGCTTAATGTCATGCCGGCTAAACGTAAACTTATCAATCAAATTTTACAATACCCTGATGATTCGGCGGGCAGTATAATGACCACCGAATTTGTAGATTTGCGTGAAGACGCAGAAGTTCATGAAGCGTTTGACACCATCCGAGGTACAGGCCTTAACAAGGAAACTATTTATAATTGTTATGTTATCCGAAGAGACAGACTTTTAGTTGGAATGATTTCCGCTAAAACATTAATGCTTGCCCGTCCTCACGAACGTATCGGCGACATCATGGATACAAATCATGTTTTTGCCTGCACCACTGATGACAGAGAAGCTATCGCGGATCAGTTTAAAAAATATTCGCTTCTGGCAATGCCTGTAGTTGATAAAGAACAAAGGCTTGTCGGGATTATCACTGTTGACGATATTGTAGATGTAATTGTCGAAGAAAACACGGAAGACATCGAAAAAATGGCAGGTCTTGTTCCGTCAGATGATCCGTATCTTAAAACAAGTGTTTTCCAACACGCAAAAAATCGCTTCTTATGGATGCTGATTCTTATGTTATCTGCAACTATAACCGGTACGATTATTTCTACTTTTGAAGAAGGACTTGAAGCAATGGCGATTTTAATGGCATTTGTTCCCATGCTGATGAATACAGGCGGTATCGCCGGCTCTCAGGCTTCAACATTGATTATCCGAGGTATGGCGGTAGGTGAAATCAATTTAAAAGATATTTTACTTATCCTTTGGAAAGAACTGCGTGTAGGGATTATTTGCGGAGTCACTCTTGGGCTTGTAAATTTTGTTCGTGTTTTTATAATGAACAATCAAAATACGCTGTTATCCCTTACCATCACGTTGTCATTATTCTGTACGATTTTAGTAGCAAAAATAGTAGGCAGTGTTCTGCCCATTTTCGCCAAACGCCTTAAAATCGACCCTGCAATAATGTCCACCCCTCTGCTCACAACGATAGTAGACGCCGTCTCTCTTATTATTTATTTTTCTATCGCAAGGCTTTTTTTCAGTTTCTAATGTATATCGATACTCACTGTCACTTATATGATTGTCTGCAAATGGGGCATGAACAAAAATGTACAAAAAATGTTTTAGCTGTGACAAATTCCTGCAGTATAGAAGAATATGCGCATAACGAAATGTCGGCGCATATTATGCCGCTTTTGATAAGCTTCGGGCTTCACCCTCAACTGCCCGCTGTAAAAATAGCAAACAATGTTTTGTATAATGAAATTGACATAGACATTACCTCAGAAACCATAAATAATTTGGCTAAATCAGGGAAACTCGCAGCGATAGGCGAAATTGGTTTTGATCTATTCGACAACAAATACAGAGAAACAGAAAAAATTCAAGATTATATGTTTGCAGCGCAGATCGAAATTGCGCATAACTTCGGCTTACCTGTAATACTTCATGTTCGCCGTGCCATACATAAAATATTTGTACTTTCAAAAATCCTGTCAAAGTGCAAAGCTGTTGTTTTTCATTCATGGTCTGGCACACTTGAAGAAGCGCAGTCTGTTTTGCGGCGAGGTATAAACGCTTACTTCTCATTTGGCAATTGTCTGACGCTAAACCATAAACAGGCGATGCGGTGCTGCGCTTACCTTCCCGCAGAAAGGCTTTTAACAGAAACAGACGCTCCATATCAACCACGCAGAGGGCAGGCTTTTTCGCAGTGGGCGGATTTACCGCTAATTATCGAAGCCACAGCCGCACTTCGCCGTGAAGCGGGAAATGATGTAACAGCGGATGAATTGGAAACTCAAGTTGAGCTTAACTTTAGGAAGGTATTTTTTAACAAAATTTAAACCTGTAAAACCATTCCTTCTCGTGCCATGACAGTTGGTATCGTGCTGTTTTTGTATTTGTTTTCCAGCTCTTTCAACTGGCTGTCTGTGTGATCGGGTTCGTGATGAAAAAGAACCAGTTTTTTCACCTCGGCTTTTTTCGCCGTTTCTGCCGCATGATCCAAAGAAGAATGTCCCCAACCTACATGATCTTTATATTCTTCAGACGTATATTGAGCGTCATGAATTAAAAGATCCGCACCTTTAAGGAATTTTACAATTTTTATGTTTTCTTCTTCGTTTGATGACGGTTCACGATCAAAAGCCAAAGCTACAGATTTTCCTTTGTAGCTAAAACGATACCCAAGGCAAGTAATCGGGTGGTTTAAGTATTTGCTTGTTACTTCAAGGCCGCCGCCAAGATCCAATTGAGTTTCTTTTATTTGATTGTATTCGATTTTAGCAGAGAGTTCATCAAGCCTGACAGGCCAGTATTTACGAGAAAATTGCGCCTCAAATATTTCTTTTAGGCTATGATCCGCCGCCAATTCAGGACCGGTTATTCTCAATTCTGTACCGGAAGTATAAATCGGAACAAACATCGGGAAACCTGTAATGTGATCCCAATGTGTATGCGAAATAAAAATATCGGCGGCTATTTTTCCGTTTTTTTTGTAATCATTTGCCATGAGCCACTGCCCCAACGGACGAGCGCCGGAGCCCAAATCAATTATCAATAGACGATCATCCGCCCTTATCTCAATACAGGAAGTGTTTCCTCCATAGACTACTGTATCCGGGCCCGGGCACGGAATAGAACCTCGAACTCCCCAAAAACGCACTGTTAACATTAATTACATTATATAATAAATTGATTCGTGTTTCAATATCATTACCGTAACAAACCGGCTAAAGGCCGGGCGGTTACTTCGGCGGAAAATTCGCCGGAGTTGAAATTGCCGTCAATTATGCGATCATATCCGGCAATCCTGAAAAAATAGAGAGTGCCGTTTCTTAACCCATCGATAAAAACACTGTTTGTCAATCCAACATGAATGGGTGAAGCCCCCAAGTCAGCGCCCGTTCCAAAAAGCTCACCTTGGACAGAACTGTAGTAGACAAGATAACCCGCCACATTAGCGCTTGCGCTGGATCTCCAGCGAAGATAAACGCCGCCGTCAACGGCTGTAGCGATCACATTTCGAGGCGGCATAACCGGCTCTCCGGGAAGATAAATTATTCGTAATCCTTCAAGGTATGGGCTAACCTCGCCGTCGGCGGAAGGGTAAAAATCAACGGCAATTTGGACAAAACGCCCTTCAATACCTGTTATCGGACTGCCCGGCGTAAAACTGATCCAGCGGGAATTGTCCAAGAGCCATTGGTTATTGGAGCTTCTGACAAAAAAGTGCATTTGCGAATCGTCAGCAAATCTGAATATTCCGTTATCACGAAATTCGTTAACCGGCACGCCTCCTCTGTTGCCGGTTCTTCCTCCTGTCACGTCTACTCTGACTACACTGCTTTGTATATCACCAAGATCAATCGGTCTGGTTTCTATTCTGCCGCCGGAAGGATGATACCTTTGAGTTGACGTGCCGCTGACAAAACCTCTGTGAATTTTCAATTCATCCATAAGCCCCGAGAAATTTTCGCCAAGTGTAAAAATACCGTTAGCCGCAACATGGGGAATAAACACTTCGGAGCTTTCACGCCCTGTTCTTGTAGCGTACACAATCGCTTCGCTGACGCCGTCTACAATGTACTCGATCATTCCAGTTACAGAATCAAAACGTATTAAATGATGACTCCATGTTCTGGGGATAATCGGGGAACGGCTTGTAAACTCAATCGTCTGAGGCGAGAAAAAATTGACAAATGACCAGTGCAATCGGTTTCTCGTAACAACGCCTGCAATTCGCTGAGCAGATGAGCGTTCTCTTCCCGATGCAGCCCAGCCAAAAACTCGTTCGCCGTTTTCCATGTTCATGGGAAAAAGCCAAAATTCAATTGTAAAACACCCGATAAAATTATCTTGTGTAAAAAGAGCGTTACGGCTTTGCGGTTCGATGAAAAGCGGGCCGGCATTTCCAAAAAGAGCGGCTCCGGCTCCGACTCTGGCAAAATCTCTGCCAGCAGTTCCCGCATTTTGATTTAGAGGCGCTCTTATTCTGTAATTACCCGTGCGGTCGTGAAAAAGCCTGACCTCTCGTTCATCGAATGAAAACGCCATATCCAATGCCGATGAAGACTCGCTTATGCCGGATACATTTGTACCTGACGTTAAAAGCAAAACTGATACAGGTCTGATATTTCCGGCTTCGGTAATGCCTGTTCTTTTATCAACATTTGCCCAAGCAGAGTTCCCTCCCAACGCTACGGTTCGTTCTCCAAAAGCAAACCTCGTCTGCGCCCGGACATATCCCGGAAATATACTGGTTGAAATTATCAGAAAGATATACACTATGTATATGGATCGAAAACGATTTTTTAACACTATCATGGTTACTATCAACATCGGCAAATTAATATGGAAAATCAATTAAATCAGGCTATTATCATAGAAAATCTAAAAAAAGCCGCTTTTGACGCTCCGGCAGAACCCGGCGTTTATATCATGAAAAACGATGACGGGCTGATCATTTATGTTGGTAAGGCAAAATCGCTTAAAAACCGGCTCAAATCATATTTTTCGGGAGAAAAAGACGTTAAAACCGCAATTTTGCTAAAGCACGTTCGTGGTTTTGAAACCATTATTGTCTCAAGCGAATATGAAGCTTTGCTGCTGGAAAATACTTTGATAAAACAACATTCGCCAAAGTACAATATCAGCCTGAAAGACGGTAAAACATATCCTGTTATTCGTATAACTCATGAAGATTTCCCCCGTGTTTTCCGCACCCGCAGAATAATTCAGGATAAAAGTCTTTATTTTGGCCCGTTCCCTGACGGTCTGGCTGTAGTCAGAATGATAGAACTTATTGATAAATTGTTTCCGCTGCGTAAATGCAAAAGAGTGAAAAAAAACGGTCCGTGTATGTATTATCATATAGGCCGATGTATGGCTCCCTGCTGCAAAAAAATCAGTGTTGAAGATTACGCCGTTCACGTTCGCAGGGTCGTAACAATGCTGTCAGGTGAAACAGACACCCTTATCATCGACCTGACAACCAAAATGCACGATGCCGCAAGAACATTGCAATTTGAACAAGCAGCGCAAATTCGAAACGCTATCCAAGCGATTGAAAGCCTCGCAGGTGAAACCAGCTCCGTCGAAGACCTCAACCCCGAAAACAGAGACTACATCGCCTGGGCGTCAGAAGGCGTACTTACAACATTTACTGTTTTCGCAATGCGAGGCGGCAAGATGACAGGCCGTGATTTATTCCGCACCCGCTCCGCCGCAAACGAATGGGACTCGCTGGAATTGTTTATAACATCATATTATGATTCCGTTCGGCTTCCTCCGGCGAAGATTTATTTGCAAAATTTTGCGGCAAACAACGACTCTGCACATCCGTCTCTTAGTATGAAAAAATTTGATCTGCTTAATTCATGGTTCAAAGAAAAATTCGGCTACGAGCCTGAAATTTTATTCCCGGCAGAAAAACATCACGAAGTTATACTCGCTATGGTATGCCAAAACGCAAAAGAAGATTTGCGCAAGCGGCTAAAAGAGCGAGGAGCAGGCCCTGCGTTAGACGAAATCGCACGAGCCCTCAATCTGAAAACAAAACCGGAACGTATCGAAGGTTTTGACATTTCCCATTTTGACGGGAAACATCCTGTCGCTTCGCTGGTTTATTTCAAAAACGGAGTGCCGGAGCGCAAAAATTACCGCCATTTCAAACTGCGTACAGTTATCGGGATTGTCGATGACTTTGCCGCCATGCGTGAAGTGATCAAACGGCGTTACGCAAAATTAATCCGTGAAGAAGAAGAACTGCCCGATCTTATTCTTATCGACGGCGGTATCGGACAAGTGAACGCAGCAAAGGGTGTGCTCGATGATCTCGGAGCAGACTGCGCCGTTGTCGGGCTGGCAAAACGTGATGAGGAGCTGTGGCTTCCCGAAGCGAAAAAACCGCTGGTTCTATCTAAACAATCTGAAGCGCTAAAAGTTTTGCAATATGTACGTGATGAGTCCCACCGTTTTGCTACGGGTTTAAATCAGCGCCTTCGCTCAAAAGATTTATTTTTCCCCATTCTCGAATCAGTCGAGGGAATCGGCCCCAAACAAGCGGCGGCAATAATGAAAGCTTACCAGTCACTTGAAAATATCGCCGCAGCCGAGCCAGCTCAAATGGCAAAACGCTGCCGCCTCAGCGAATCTTCCGCAAAAGCTGTGAGAGCGGCTGCTAAGTTGACGTTGAAAGAGCGGAGTTAGACAATCATCGGCAAGGGGGGAGAGGCGTGGCTGTCAGAAAAAACTCTGCCGAAGAGTCCGCTCCAGAACCTCAGCAGAGGATAGAAAAGCCTTAAATGAATTGTAGTTGCAATGAGAATATTTTAAATTGCTGAGTTTCTTGCGCGGGGAGCGGCAGAGATGTTTTTTCTGCCAGCCACGCCTCTCCCCCTGCCAATGGTTGTATCACGTGGGGGATTGTTGTTGGCAGTTGTTGTGTGTTTGTGTGTGTTGTGGGAAGTGTAACTGCAATTATGTTTGGTTTTACTTCACAATCATGATTGACATAGACCCCATTGCGTACGATGTCTTGGGCATTTCCCCATTCGTAAGCATGATTGGAAAACACACCACCTGTCAAAACATCGTACAAGCTCCGGCGGCGGTGGCTGGCAGGAAAAACATCCGGGTAGACCCGACCGCTCCCTGCATAGGAGACTTCGAAGAAGGCTCCGGCGCAGACTCTTCGGCAAAGTTTTCCCGAGCAGACACCGCAGCCGGAGCTTGTACGGTGATTAGGCTCTCATCACTCCTGAAGCAACTCCCGGATCACTTCCAGTTGGTTACGAAGCTCTGTAATCTGTCGGGTTTGCGCTGTATTTTCGGTTTGTAATCTTGTAACCTGCAAAGAAATATTATCTCTTTCGTTTTGAATGGTTATTATTCTGTTTTCTCTTTCTGTAACTCTTTGTTCCAGCGCTCTGTTTTCGTTCGCCAAAGAATTAACCCTTACTTCGCTTTCGGAAAGAAGACGTGATTGATTTGCATCGCCGGCAGTAAGTCTGTCAATTGTTCTTTGCATTTCGTTAATCGTGGATTCCAATTGGGCAATGGTTCTCTGCAATTGCTCGACAGTTACTTCAGAATCCTCTGCGGGATCTGTTCTAAACGATGTTAGAAAATTACCCGCAAGCGTTAATGGATTTTCGTAAAAGTGATTTACCAGAAAAAAACCTGCGCATAAAACAACAGTAATAATTATTAAAGCCAAAACTCCATTCTTTTTTTTAGCCCTTGTCTTTTTTCTCATATTGTTCCCCCTTTTTAAATAGACTTGTTTGGAAAACCTCTTAACTCCCGATTAGTTTTCCAGTAGAAATTGACGTATTGCCGCTAACTGAGCATCGAGCTCGGCAATTCGTTGTTCCAGTGACACTATTTCCCCTTGCAATGAGGCAATCGTACTGTCCCGTGCGGCAATTGTGCCGTCTCTTGCGGCAACAGTTTGATTTAACGTATTACGTTGTGTTTCCAAAGATACTATCGAGCTGTCTCTGGCAGCGATTGTTTGGTTTAACGTAGTTTGGTGAGTTTCCAAAGATGTAATTGTGCCGTCTCTGGCGGCAATGGTTTGGTTTAACGTATCCCTTAGAGTTTCTAAAGATGTAATCGTGCCGTCTCTGGCGGCAATGGTTTGATCTCGCATATCGACATCAGCTTCGAGAGATTCAATCGTTATCTGCAAATTATTGATAGTGTATTCTTGTTCCGCAACAAGTATAATTAAATCAAGCTGTCTTCTGGCATCATCAATCAGAGTATCGGCAAAGTCAAGCAGTTGATGGTAAAAAGTTCTTCTTGATTGAAAAGCGCTTGAAGCCGCAAAAGTGTCCATGTTTAAAAAATTGCGTAACTCCAAAACTTTTTCCGCCGCCGGATCAAATTGAACTTCCTGAATTAAAGCGCTGACTGTCATAAGCCCGCCGGAAATTAATGCGTCTATGGCGTTTACCCTGTCTTGTTCTGTCGCTAAATGTTCCAGTTCTCTCATTGCTGAGGCGAGTTCATCAGAGGTTTCCTGTTGAACGCCGATTAATCCGATGTCATAACCTGCCACCCCTGTTCTTATCTGAATGTTTCTTTGACTGTTTAAGTGAACTAAAATAAACGCACCCGCAGCCAGTACAATAATGGCGGCTATGTTTACAGCCAATGGAAAAAAAGCACCGCTTTTTTTTGCGTTAATCGATTTTTTCCTGCCGTCTTTTCCATGACCTTGAGCTTTTTCCAAAAGATGGAGGCGATTTTTTTCTGCTATGCCGTTAATTTGGCTAAGTATTTCTTGTTGTTCTTCGACAGAAATACCTGACGCTTTGTCTAAAATAATTTCATTTTCGTCAGTGTGTTGATTAAAGTGTTCGTTAACGTGCTCGTTATTTGTCATGTTTTCTCCTTGCCGGAAGTTTTCACAAGGTTTTTAACCTTTTCTACTTCTTTATTTACAAGGCGTATACCGCCCGCTTTAAGACCTCTTACATTGTAACTTTGCGCTTTAAATTCTTCTAAAAGAATTTTTAATCTTGGTTTTGGCACATATTTTAGAGCAAAAGTAAATTTTGCACGGGTGTCTATATGTAAAATTGACGCGCCGTCAGGAACCAAAAAGTAATCCTTGTTCATTATCCAGCCTTCGATTATAAAACGTTTAATGTACGGGAAACCGTCGCTTTTATCTTTGTAGATAATTGTAAAAATAGTTTTTGCCAGAATGTCTTTATCGGCGACACCTATCCATAAAGCGTCAGCGCCTACAAACGCTTTTTCGGGAAGATCCATAACTGTATACATTCCGTTTTTGCGAATTGCAAGGATTCTGTCAAAGGGTGATACTTCGGCGATTTTGCCGCCGGAAACATTCGTGCCAAGATAGCCGGACTTTGGATCGTATTTAAGATCGACATCACGTTTAACAACTTCTTTGGCAACAACTTTGTCAAAACTGCCGACGATGGTTTTTCTCTTTCCTCCGCCGATTTCTTCGTTTGCTTTTATTTTAGCGATTATGCCTTTAAGATACGAAACGGAGTACGCTACAATATTTTTAAGGTGCGCATTTATTTCCTTTATACGTGCGTTTATCTGATCCATCTCGTCTCTGGCTTTATTAATGTCGTATAACGAAATGCGGCGGATTGGGATTCGCAATAGGTGTTCGACATCATCGGCGGACACTCCTCTAGAACCTATCTCTTTGGCAAACGGTTTAAAACCGGCGATTACAGCATCCTGAACGCCTTTTGCAGTTTTCATTTTTTCGATTGCTTTGTAAATTCGCTCCTCGATAAAAATCCGTTCCAATGTACGCAGGTGAAGCTTCTGCTGAAGTTCCTTTTTTTCGAGTTCAAGTTCGTTAGTTAAAATTTTAACAAGCTGCTTTGCGTGATACCTGATTACTTCGTTAACTGTCATTACAGTTGGAAGCCCGTTTTTAATCACCAGCAAATTAACGGAGATTGACTGCTCACATTCTGTAAACGCAAAAAGAGCGTCAATTGTTTCTTCTGCGTAAACACCCCTTGCAAGTTTTATTTCGATTTCAACTTTATCGGTTGTGTAATCATTTATTCCTTGTATTTTTAATCTGCCTGCCCTTGCCGCAGTTTCGATACTGTTTATAATGCTTTCGGTTGTAGAGCCAACTGGAAGCTCGGTTATCAAAATACGTTTTGGATCGGAAGTATCGAGTTTTGCACGAACCAAAACCTTGCCGTTTCCGCCCTCGTAGCCGGAAACATCGACATAACCGCCTGTTGGAAAATCAGGGTAGACCTCAAATTTTTTGCCGCCGAGGCAAGAGATTTCCGCTTCAATAATTTCGATAGTATTGTGCGGCAGAATCTTCGTGGACATTCCAACAGCGATTCCTTCCACGCCAAGCGCCAATACGACAGGAATTTTTGCGGGAAACAATACAGGTTCTTTGTTGCGCCCATCGTAAGAGGAAGCCCATTCCGTCAATTTGGGGTTGTAAAAAATATCCTTCGCCAGCGGAGTTACTCTACATTCGATGTAACGGGGCGCAGAAGCATTATCTCCCGTATAAAGATTCCCAAAGTTTCCCTGTCTGTCGATAAAAAGTTCTTTGTTAGCAAGCACAACAAGCGCAGGATTTATCGAAGCTTCCCCGTGAGGGTGGTATTTCATACAATGGCCGGTTACATTGGCAACTTTGTGAAACTTGCCATCGTCCATCTCGAACAATGAATGAAGGATACGCCTTTGGACAGGTTTTAAGCCGTCTTCGAGGTCAGGAATAGCTCGATCTTTGATAACATAAGAGGCGTACTCCAAAAAATTGCGGTCAAAAAGGTTTTTTACATAAGCCATTAGGTTACTTTACAACAGAGATGGGGGGTGGGTCAATAATGTTAGACAATCACCGTACAAGCTCTGGCGGCGGTGGCGTGCTGCGCCCACGCTGCTCGGGAAAACTTTGCCGAAGAGTCCGCTCCAGAACCTCAGCAGAAAATAGAAAAGTCTTAAATGAATTGTAGTTGCAATGAGAATATTTTAAATTGCTGAGTTTCTTTCACGGGGAGCGGCAAAGATGTTTTCCCGGCCAGCGTGGGCGCAGCACGCCCCCGCCGCCAGAGCTTGCACGATGAGTTGACAGGTGGTGTGTTTTCTCAATTATGATTGTTGTTGCGCTTTATGGATGAGTCATGCGTGGTTGTAGGTTTAAGGGTTTTCTATTTCTTCAAACAATTCAGAGACTTCTTTTTTTAAGAAGTCTCTGATCGATTTTGCATGAGCTAAAATAAGAGACATATCATCATCAGAAAGTGATAAGCCCAGATCGTAACGGGGCTGAACGGCAAAATGTGTAATAATTGCACACTGAGATGATATGCTGGCAAACAGAGGACGGTAATTGATTGCAATTTTGCACAATTTATTTAAGTCATGCGTATAAGGAGGCTCTTCTCCAAAAAGAACGATAGCACCTTTTAAATATTTTTCTGCTGATTGCTGGCAATGAAAAGCAATCGCCGCTGTTGGAATCGGATTCATAGTAGTTGCAAGGTGTTCGGCAACTGCCATATCACCTTCTGCAAGAATCCGCCATTCTTTTGGTGTATTTGTTTGGCTAACCATAAATCCTAATACCGTCCCTATTCACTTTTCGTTCCAATGTTATGTGATTAAGCCGTTCCATAAAAGTGCTTTTCTTTTTTGCAATTATATCAACTGCCGAATCCATTACAGGAATTATTGCCAGTCGTATTTGTAAACCTGCGTCAATATCACGCATTTGAACGTCATCTTTTAAAACAACGTATAAATCCAAGTCAGAATCTTTATGTGGTGTACCATAGGCATACGAACCAAAAAGATAGATTTGTTCTACCGGGACTGTGTTGATTATGAGGTCTTTTATTTTATCCAGTTCTGCCCGAACCACCATGGGGGAAGCTGCAGGCTCGATACTTGTAATATCCATACTGTTATTATAGCACATAAAAAGACATCGTGTAGTGGGTGCGGTATCGACAATCACCGTACAAGCTGCGGCGGCGGTGTCTGCTCGGGAAAACTCTGGGGGAGTTCGCCTCCGAGCCTTCTTCGAAGTCTCTCTGGCGAGGAGTCCCAGAGATGTTTTCCCGATCAGCCCACCGCCGCCGCAGCTTGTACGATGTATTGACAGGTGGTGTGTTTGTGCAATTATGGTTGTTGTCTCACAGTTATGCTTGCTCACTCACAAAATGGTAAAAAAACCTCACAAAGTGCTTGCGCTTTTAACATGAATCATGCTACAATTCAATTATGAGGCAAGAGATAACAAATTGCAGACAAATTAGCTTGTTGAATTCAAATTCTCTGTCAAGCCCTGAAATAGGTTGACACTTTTATGCGGCAACCCTATGCATTTTTTCTGGTGTTTCATATCCAAGGGACTTATGCGGACGGCGGGTATTATATAAATACACAGCCTGTTCC
>WQWD01000037.1 GCA_009785545.1 Treponema sp.
AAAAAAAATTTACCCCCCCCCCCCCCCCCCCATACTGTTAATAACCAACAAATAGTAAAAAACAACAAAAGTTTAACTTTTTCTCATCGATTGAGTCATTTTGATATATTTCTCAATGATTTTGTGATACTTTTCAAGAATTTCTTGAATCGTTTCATTGCAGAAAACCCGGCGGTGGTGGTGTATGAGGTTTGTAAAAAATTTCTGTATGGAAGTTTAAATATGTAGTTATGCGACATAAAATCTGAAATTTATTGGAATGGTAAAAAATCATACAATAATGGCAGGGTTTTATGAATTACAACGCATAACCAAAACTTTGTAGCCAAAGTAAAGGAGAAAACAATGGCAAAGAAGATTCTCAGGGTTGGAATACTAGTAATGGTTCTGGTATTCGGAATGGTTGTTATTGGGTGTGGCTGGGATGTTGCAGTTACAATTAGTGGAACCCCCATAGTAGGGCAAACTCTTTTTGCAGGATCGCAAGGAACTGCATTCGATGGAGATTTTTTATGGGAACATTCACGTGATGGAATTAATTGGACTCGTGTGCCTGGTGTAATACTTAACTGGGGGCAAATAGATCAAACAAATAGGTGGCGTTTTATACTTGGACCTGGTATGCAGGGCTTTTATATACGAGTATCTCGCGATGGGAGTCGTGGGAGAATATTCAGTGAGACAGTCGGTCCAGTTGCACCAGCAGGTTCTCCTTAGTTGCTGGGTGTTAATTATCCAGCGTTTAGAGGTCACGCCCAGTGTCAGTCACCATAAATTAATGTCTGACCCATAGGGTGCTGTCCGAAAAGTTGGTTACTTTTCGGACAGCGCCATTTACTATATATTTTACAGTAGTTAAAATGTCTTCTTCAGCTAAATCGGTTATATTTGGAAAATAATTCATTGGTTGATTTTTTCTCTTATTGATTTTATTGCCGTTTTCATAGGTTTAACTTTTTCATATGCAAGGTGACTCCGCTGAAACGGTACGCCGCAGACTCAGAACGAGAATATCAACACGAATAACGATAACAAACGCACCGATTTTACCGATAATTAAGTAATGAACTCTCTTTTGGTTTTATATAGCCCTCCTTTGTCGAAATACGCCTTCCAGCCGATTTTTGACGGGAAAAATGCGGTCGCTTTGGCGGTGGAGCGTGGGCGAAAGTTTCCCGGTGTGGGAAAAATTGTGCTGCTTGCAAGCGAGCTTGGCGATGGGAACAGCGATTTTTCGTTTTTAAGCGGCGAAGAAGTTACCATTGAGCAAAGACAAAATTGGACAAAAAAAAGCCTTTTGGAAAGAATTTCGGAATTACAAACAGGTTTTGACCTAACCTATTTTGCTTTTGCCGATTGCCCGTTTTTAGACCCTGTTTTAGCCGGCTCACTTGCTCGGAGACACTTGGATTACAAAGCGGATTATGCGTACGCAGATGGTTGGCCGTTTGGGGTTGCGCCGGAGATATTGGCTCCGGGAACTGCCGGAATTTGCGCAAAAATACTCGACAAAGACGCCCCTGTCGAAAACAATGTTTTGTTTTCCGTAATAGAAAAAGATATAAACTCGTTTGACATTGAAGTCGAAATATCAAAAATTGATTTGTCATCGCACCGACTGAACCTTCGTGCGGACTCAAAACGTAACTTTATGTTGCTTAACAATTTTTTTGCGGCTAACGATAAGAAAATACCATGTGCCGCCGACATTGAAACCATTATAGAAGAAAAGCCGGAAATTTTAAGAACTTTGCCAAACTATTTCTCTGTTCAGGTTTACGGCGGCTGTCCTGCCCTTTGTAAAATTTGCCCATACCCTCTTTTTACAGACGCAAAAAACAGAAACGATTTTATGAATGTTGAAAAATTTAAACTGCTGCTGGATAACATAATTGATTTTACAGGTGATGCTGTTATCAACCTGTCTCTTTGGGGCGAATTGAGTTTTCACCCGGAGAAATTGCAGTTAATCAAATCTGTTATAGAAAAAAATGAACTAACATTGATTGTCGAAACTTCCGGGCTTGGCTGGAAAAACGAAGAACTTGAAGAAATCGCAAGTTTCTGCAAAGAAACACTTATTAAAACAAAAACACGCATAAACTCTCTGCCGCCTGTTTCTTGGATTGTTTCACTTGATACGGCAGACGCCCAAAAATATTCAGAGCTTCGTGGGGCGGGGTTTGCCGATGCCGAATCATGTGCGAAAAAACTTTTGGCATTATTCCCGAATGATTGTTATGTGCAATCCGTGCGTGTCAAAGGCTCGGAAGATGATACAGAAAGATTTTATCGTTTCTGGAAAGAAGCCGCCCCTAACGGAGAAAAAAACATCATTATTCAAAAATATGATGATTTCTGCGGGCAGATGGAAAAAAAACAAGCTTCGGATATTTCTCCCATTATACGCCAATGCTGTTGGCACATAATGAGGGATATGCCGATTTTGATTGACGGCAGCGTTCTCTTGTGCAGGGAATACCTTGCTTCCCTGAAAGGAGAAAAAGATTTGGTATTAGGAAATGTTTTTAATGATTCTTTGGAAACTATTTGGCAAAATGGGAATCGTTTTTACATAGAACAATGCAAAAAAAATTATGATGAAACCTTGTTTCATGGGTTATGTGTGGATTGCGATGAATACTATACCTACAATTTTTAACGAAAACATTTTTCCGTATACTTCTGTAGGCGGCAAAGAACGTCTGGCGTTCTCAGGGATTTCTGCGGTTGTTCTTAACCGCCCTCCGCTTGCACGAAAATCATTTTTTCAGGAAATTGAAAAAGTCGGGTTTGACAATGTAATTTCGATAGAATCAAATTCGCCTCGCTATAACATCGAAGAGTTGTCAAGCCGCTTTCCATTTGTACGGTTTATTTTACCCGGAAAAACTTTAAACTTGGGTGAACAAATTAACCTTGCCGCACTTGAAGTACAATCCGAACTTTTTTTTGTCCTTCGCAGTGATATGAAAATTATCGCCGGAGGAACTGCCAGACGAATGGCAGAGAGGTTAATCGTTAATTTAGAGGAATTAAAAAATAAAGAAGAATCTGTTAAACCTGTTTTGAAATCCAAAAGGCTTTGTACTGTTCCCGTATTAATGAATTCGAATTACGAAGTTTTTCCGTCTATAGTAGTTCCGCTGACTCAACGCAGAAAAATTCACCCTGCTTTTTTGCCTTCTCATCTTGAAGGTGAATTAAGTCTCTATCCTTTTGACGGAGCCGGTATATACGAAAAAGAACGTTTTATAAAAATAGGCGGATATGATATTTCGCTTAACAATACACATTGGCAGTTAATGGACTTTGGTTTTAGAGCATACCTCTGGGGAGAGGAGATTGCGTTAAGTCTTCAAACCAAACTTTCATACGATGGAGAATTACCTGTAGAAACCATCACAATAGACGAAGACTACAGAAAATTTTACTTAAAAAATCTGGCTCCTATTTTTAACGCTAATAAAGTCTGTTCGGATAAAGACTCACCTGACGATAAATCCCATGGTTACGCATATTTGCCATTATACAGATTTTTGTCTTTTTTACACAATTCGGGAGAAGGCGCTTTTTCCGCATGGAAAGAATTTAATGCTAACAAAAAATGGATTGATGAAAACAAATTTAATTTTAAGTGTGACGCACGCGATGTTGTTAAAAAATGGGAAAAACAATGAGGAATTAAATTGACAGGAATTGTTTTACAAGCACGCATTGATTCGTCTCGATTGCCAAAAAAGGCGCTTCTGCCGCTTGATGGAGAGCCGATGATTTTTCGTGTAATGCAGGCGTTGAACCATTTGCCGGCTGATATTCGGATTCTTGCCTGTTCTGAAGATTCGGCTTCCTCCTTTAAACCACTTGCAAAAAACGCAGGATTTTGCCTGTTTGCAGGCCCCAAAGATGATGTTCTTGAACGTTTTTGTCAAGTAATTCGCAAATTTTCGCTTAGCCGTGTTGTAAGGGCAACGGGGGACAATCCCTTTGTTTTTGTTGATACGGCAATCTCGATTAATGCAGAAGCAGCTTCGCTTGAGGCGGATTATGCAGCTTATAGCGCTCTTCCATACGGTGCGGGCGTTGAATCGATTTGTGCTGAGGCGCTTCTTCGGGCGGCGGAACAAACTGCGGCTCCCTTTGATCGTGAGCACGTCTGTCCCTGTTTGTATAATAACCCTGATAAATTTCGTGTTCACCGTCCGCTTGCGCCGTTGAATTGGCAGAGGCCTGATATGCGCCTAACGGTTGATACACAGGAAGATTATGAGCGGGCAGCAAAATTGTATGGGGCTCTTAAAAATGAAAATGTTTGTTTTAACGGGAATACAATTATAAAGAAATATCTGTTAATTACCGGAGAATAAGGCATGAGCATTGTCATAATCGTACCCGCAACAGAAAAAGGACGAGGCGGCGGGCATTTGAGCAGGTGTATTTCTCTTACTCGTGATTTACGAAATATGAACAAAGAGGCGTTTTTGTTTATGCCTCATCAGGAAAGAGATTTAACAGCTCTATATTTATCTTTAGATTTTAATCCCAAATGGTGTATAACAAACGCAGAATTAAAAATCAGAAAAGAACAATTAGGCAAGACTGTTGGATTTATTATATTAGATCGGTTTCAAACTCCATTGGAAGAACTTTTACGCTGGAAAAAAATTGCTCCCGTCATCGGAATTGACGAAGGAGGTTTACATCGCGGCAGTTTTGATTTTCTAATTGATATATTGATTCCCGAAAAAATCGGAAAGCCTAAAGCAAATATCATTTCTCCTGCCCTTCTAAGATGTTCTATTAAAAATAATTTGCATAATTCATCTAATTCGATGTTAAAAGTATTGATTACATTTGGACAGGAAGACTCTGCCGGGCTTGGCATAAAAACAGCAAAACAACTTTCTGCTTTAAATAAACAAAACACTATGGAAATTACTTTAATTAGAGGTGCGTTGCAGGGCAATAATTCGGAGAAGCCCTCGGAAAATGTTCATATCACAGCTCTTATTCCAAAATTGGCAGAACGTCTTGGCGAATGGGATGTTGTGATTACCCACTACGGGATCACAGCTTATGAAGCGGTTTTTGCCGAAACGCCTGTTTTGCTGGTTCATCCTACAAAATACCATAAAAAACTTGGTCGTGCCGCCGGGTTTAAAACATTTTCGGTTAGGTCGATCTTAAATAAAAAACTGCTGCCAGCAAACAAATTATTGCAAAACAATAATTTACAATTAAGCAGTGTTAACACAACCCTTGCCGATTTGTGTGCGGGTTTTTCGCCTCAAGTAAGGCGTACCTGCCCTGTTTGCGGCGCAGAAAACTCACGCAATATAGTGCGTTTTACTGATCGCAATTACCGTCGTTGTTCAAAATGCGGTGTTATTTACATGGACAGGTTGACCAAAATGCCAATCGAATACGAAAAAGATTATTTCTTTGAATCATACAAAAACCAATACGGAAAAACATACCTTGAAGATTTCGAAACAATCAAACAAGCGGGAAAGCGTCGGATCAAAATAATCAAATCTCTGCGGCGTGTTCCTTCGTGTTCTTCGGACGAAAAAAATGAATTAAACCTTTTAGATATAGGCTGCGCTTACGGTCCATTTTTGGAGGCAGCCAAAGAAGCGGGTTTTTCCCCAGTCGGCATTGACCCCTGCGAAGATGCCGTGCAATATGTGCGGGAAAAACTGGGAATCCCCGCTATACATGGTTTTTTCCCTGATTCCCATTCTCCGCTTCCTGCCGCCTGCGATGTAATCACTCTTTGGTTAGTTATCGAACATTTCACAGACTGCGCAAAAGTGACAACGGAAATACGCAAAAAGTTAAAACCAAATGGAATACTTGCATTTTCTACTCCGTCTTTTTCTGGTATCAGCGGACGAACAAACCTAAAACGTTTTTTGTCGGCAAGCCCGGCAGATCACTTTGTAATTTGGTCTCCAAAAGTGTGCAAAAAAGCGCTTATGTTTGCCGGTTTTAAAGTTAGAAAAATCGTTATAACAGGTCATCACTCTGAGCGTTTTCCGCTGTTGGGCAAATTTGCTAAAACTAAAAAAAGCCCTCTTTATTGGATTTTGTTAGGTGTTAGTAAACTTTTTGGGTTAGGAGATACTCTTGAAGTTTATGCTCAAAAGTTAAGCGATAACCCGAATTAAGCCCATTCAACGTTGCGAGGTTGTTGATATCATTCCCACTCAATTGTTGCAGGTGGTTTGTTCGAAATGTCATAGACAACACGCCCAATCTCTTTTACAGAGCCGGTAATACGTGCAGAAATTTCCAAAAGATCACGGGTTTCAAACGGATAGACATTAGCGGTCATGCCATCGGTGCTGTTGATTGCGCGTAACGCAAGAACCCTGCCGTATTTCCGCTCGCTGGTACTGCCCTCGCTGTTGACTCCAACCGACCGAGTAGGCAAAAGAATGACAAATGCCTGCCAGATTTCTTCATAAAGAGTTTTTCCTGTAATGCTGCTGCTGCGGTTTTTTAATTCGTCGATGAAGATGGCATCGGCCTCTCGCAGAATATCGCAATTTTCTTTGGTTACTTCGCCAAGTATACGCACTGCAATTCCCGGTCCCGGAAAAGGGTGACGGCTGACAATCGCCTCATCAACACCGAGAAAGCGTCCCAGTTCACGAACCTGATCCTTAAAAAGTTCGGCTAACGGTTCAATTATTTTTCCAGCTTTACGTTTTGCGTCTACCAGCGGGCTTGCCACATTGTGATGGCTTTTAACAACAGAAGTTTTGCCTCCGTCAACGGTGAGTCCGCTTTCGATAAAATCAGGACGAATACTGCCCTGCGCCAAAAAATAGTCTTCCGGCAGTCCAAGCCGTAGAATTTCCCGTTCCTGTATCGTAATAAACATATCGCCGATAATTCTGCGTTTTTCTTCCGGCTCAGTAACGCCCGCAAGAGCGGAGAGGAATTCGTTTTCGCACATAATTATGTGTACATTTTTTGCGCCAAGTTTTTCCAGATTGGCACGAACTGCGGCAGTTTCGTTTTTGCGCATCAGCCCGGTATCCATATACATCAGATGTACTTGATCGGTATTCAGCGTTTTTAATAAAAGCGCTCCAACCACAGTTGAGTCAACACCGCCGGAAATTAACAACAAAACCGGGTTATTGCCGACACGAGATTTAATCGCTTGACTTTGCTCATCAACAAATTGCTTCATAAGTCCTCCCATTACTTAATTGCGTAATTATCAAAATAACCTTGAATTAAAACGACGGGCGTCCCTTTGTCGCCGGAGCCGCTGACAAGATCGCAAAGACTGCCAAGAAGGTCGGTAATCTGGCGTGGAGTGGTTCCTTCAGATTCCATTTTGCCCATCTGATCACGCCCTGCTTTAGCTTTTATCGCTTCTTCAATTGCTTTGCGTGCATCTTCTTTTGAAAGATGGGCGTAATCGTTATCTGCAATATATTTTAATTTTAATTCGTTAGGTGTTCCTGTTAAGCCGGACGTGAACGCAGGAGCTATCACAGGATCGGCGAGTTCCCATATTCCGCCGACAGGATCTTTGAAACCGCCGTCACCGTACACAAGCACTTCTACAGTTTTACCGCTAAGTTCACGTAACGCCCTTTGCATCTTCTGAACAAAAACATCACAATCACGGGGAAATAATTTCACACGCTCCTCGGAAGCTTTGTTTGAACCCAACAATCCGTAAAGTTCGTTGCAGCCGCTGCCGTTAACGGGCTTCGTTAAAATTTCATCAAGCGTGACGGCTTGTTTTGCTCCCGCTGCGTTTAACGCACGTTTTGTTCTGGCTCTTGTGTGAATATCTGCGGCAATAACTTTATCGGTATGTTCAAGAATTCGCTTAGGATCGGCGCAGAGTATTATTTCGATATTTGAACCGAGTGATTTGTAATAGTCTACATAGTCGATTCCGGTAAATCTATGTTTTGTTTCACCAAAAAGGCGGCGGTAATCAGCTTCGGTTAAACAATCCGAATATGGATTAAGCTGTTTGTCATCGACGTCTTCCCAAGAGATAAGTTGATTTCCAACTTCATCGGCAGGATAGCTCAGTTGAACTGTCACTTTTTCGACACCTCTTGCAATGGCTTTAAGAAGCATAGCAAAACGGTTTCTGCTGAGGATTGGAAAAACAACCCCGACATGGCCTCCGTTAAACTTTGACTTGACATCGGCGGCTATCTGGTCGATTGTCGCATAGTTGCCCTGTGAACGAGCTACTACAGCTTCGGTAATACCGATAATATCACCGTCATTGATACGGATATTTTGATGTTCTATGGCATTTTTTAAAGTTTCACAGATAATTGCCGTTAAGTCATCGGATTCACGAATTATCGGTGTTCGCAAACCGTGGGCGCTTGTTCCTATTACTCTCATTGTTTAAGCTTATCACATTTGAAGAAAAATGTATAGATTTGTTCGTATGTTAATTTTATTAATTGACTATAAATCCAAGTGAGCGGCATTTCAACATCGCTCACTTGGCTACCCAAAACAAATATTCAAAATTATTTTCTTCTGTTTCTTTAATCCAATCGTTTGTCCATTTCATTGTTGCCATAACATTTTTTTTGTAGTTAATCTTTTTTACTTCGATGACTTTGCCGTAACTATTTAACACTTCATTTAGTTCATTTGCTGTTGCTCTGCCGCCGGAACTGTAAGATAAAATTATATGATTTGCCGGCGTTTGCCTGATAAGTTTTTCAATCGCTTCAATGACGATAAATTTGCCGGACTCTCCTTTTCTGAATTCTTCAAAAACCGAGCCTGCTATTGTATCGGATGTATCAATTCTGCGATTTGCTTTTCCAAAAATCTGCGGCTTGTCGTTCAGACAAATTGTTGTCCAAATATGATAGTATGACGCATAACGAACACGGGAAGGCGGCATTTTTTCGTTATTTGATCCATAAGGCGGATCGTAATATGCAATTCCAATATCATTCGGCAATTGTTTAAGCGCTTCAAAAATATCGACATTCATAACAACATTTTTATTTTCATTTACCCATAAAGCCGGTACTTCTAACTTTAAATCGCTGTATGAACGGGGCGACCATTCATTCAAATAAGAGGCAAAATGCCCCAGTGTGCTGTCTACTTTATCAAGTGCAAAAATTAAACTTGTAATTGCAACCGCTTTTGTTATTTCATCAAGCCCAAGCTTGTCGATTTCATCACGAATAACATCTAATTTGCGGGTATTTTTTATTTGCCATGGTTTTTTTATTCTGCTGTCGTTAGTTGAAACTTGCTCTTCTTCGCCTCCGTAATGTTCGGTAAACCATCCGTTAAAAGGTTTTAACGAATTTAAATGATCAATTAAAGAGCGATAGCTGTTTGGTTCATTTGTATTTAACAAAAAAGCGGTGTTAAAAATTTTTGTATACGGCGCTATGTCATTTGCGTAAATTTTGTATCCTGTTTTTGCGTAAGCTTGACTAACTCTTGTGGAGCCGGAGAATCCGTCAAAAATCGAAACATTTTTTAGATCACTGGAAAAGTTTCCTGAAAAATTTCCTGAAATTTTTTTTGAAAGAGCCAGTATATGCGGCAATAATTTCAGTTTAGAACCAGTGTATTTAATTCCTTGAGTTTTTGGTATTTCTGTAACTGAATATTTTGACTGTACTTGTTCCATACACTCCGACTATCTCGCATTATCAACAACCTCGCCCTGAAGGGACGAGGTATGTTGTTCTCTAAAGGTATTGGACTCTGGTTTAATACCTTTAGAAAACGCCCTGAAGTCGAACCTTCGGTTCGGCGGGGTATTAAACCCTCGCCACGAATAAAAAAATATGTTAATCTGTTCCATTAGTTCCATGTTAAGTTGATTTGCTTTAAACACATCAAAATTGTTTTTTTCTGCCCATTGATGTCTTGTAGCATTTCGATTTTCCGTCCTGAATGTTCTCCAGCTTGCGGCTGCCCATTTTATATATTCCCTTTGTTCCCTTGAACCAAAAACAAATTCATGCCCTGATACGTCATCACCGTCAAGAAAAACAATTTCAACATTGGGATTTGTAATCTTGTCACGATGAGCAAATATCGAAATTGAGTCGGCAAAGATAACATCATCGTTGGAACTTTGAACAATCATAAAAGGGGTATTGGCTCTGTTTATTCCGTCAACTGCGGTGAGTTTTGCCGCCTCGCCGAATAATTGTCTTTCGATTGCCGCAACGTTACGTGAAAGAATGTTGTAAATACGCCCAACTCTTGATACTGCCAATTTGTCAATTACTTCATTGCCATTGTTGAAGCCGGCAAAACTTACAACTGCTTTAATGTTGTGTTCAAAGTCGAAATTAAATATTGCACAAACTGCAAAACCACCCCAGCTATGCCCAACCAGCATAATGGGCAGATCTCTAAGCGCTTCGGATTTGCGGACAAATGCAAGTGCAGCGTCAAGATCAAAAAGTGATTGCGTTAAACCGATTACGCCGCTGCCTTCGCTTCCGCTGACTCCTGTGTTGTTATACGCAAATACAGACCAGCCTCTGTCAACAAAAAACATGATCATTGTCAGATAATGATCCGCAGTGTTGCCTAACCCCTGTGAAATAATTATTAAGCCATTGTTGTTTGAACCGCCGTAAAGAAACCCCTGAAGTTTGTTTTTTCCTGATTTAAAAAAGACTGTTTCGCGCGGATATTTGTTTTGATCGATGTCATTCCAGGTAATATATGTATGAAATCTGTTTTCGCACGCTTCTTCAATTCTGCCAAAAGCATGAGAATACACTCTTCTAGCTAATAGGGCGCACCCCCCAAAAACGAGACACAAAAATACTGTTGTTACAATTATAATTGTTAGATACATCAGTCTCATCTTTGGGGAAATACGTTTTTTAAAAATTCCCAAAAAACTACAGTAATTGCTACAGCGATTCCGCCGCCCACAACCCGTGTAAATTACAGTATTCATAAACTGTTACAGGGTTATTCGAAACAACAAACTCGGCTGTCGGTTCTTGTGTTTTTTCAAGAGCAAACCGCTGAGTCATATTGCCGTCAACAACAACGATCCATGCGATGTGGTGTTCTTCGGTCATTGGGTGAGGAACACTTCCAACAGTGACTGTCAGTTTGTTTCCTTCACGCACTGCTAGAGGAATGTGTTTTTCCTTTGCTCCATCTGTAGTGTTAGGTGTCAATGCCTGCATTTCTTCGCCGCAGCAAGTTACACTTGGTCCTGCGTCATGCAAGAAACTAATAATGTTCTTGCAATGAGAGCACTCAAAAAATTTTCGTTCGTTTTTCATTTTGATCTCCTCATGAAATTATAGTCAATTAATAAAATTGATTGACTATACATGAGATTATACGTCTAAATTGCTGACTAGTAAAGCGTTTTCTTCAATAAAAGCTCTTCTTGGCTGAACAACTTCGCCCATCAGTGTGGTGAAAATACGTTCCGCTTCGACTGTGTCGTCAAGATGTACTTTAATGATATTACGCTTATTCATATCCATTGTTGTATCGCATAACTGATCAGGGTTCATTTCACCTAACCCTTTGTAACGCTGAACAGTAACTTTTTCTGGATCTTTGCCAGATTCGGAAAGAATACGATCTTTTTCGGCATCATCATAAGCATAAAACGATTTTTTGTCGTAACTTACTTTGTAAAGCGGCGGCATGGCGATGTAAACGTGACCTTGCTCGACAAGCGGTGTCATATAACGATAAAAAAACGTTAATAATAACGTGCGGATATGTGAACCGTCAACATCGGCATCAGCCATGATGATGATCTTGTGGTATCGAATTTTGGAAATATCAAACGCACTGCCGCAGCCTGCACCGATACTCGCAATTATTGGCTGCAATTTTTCGTTGGTGATAACCTTTTCGATACGCTGTTTTTCTACGTTGAGCATTTTTCCCCAAAGCGGAAGTATTGCCTGATAACGGCGATCACGGCCGCCTTTGGCAGAACCGCCTGCCGAATCGCCCTCTACGATGAACAGTTCGCATTTGGCAGGATCTTTCTCGGAGCAGTCTGCGAGTTTGCCGGGAAGCCCTGCGCTGTCCATTGCGTTTTTGCGGCGTGTTGCGTCACGTGCCTGACGTGCGGCAATTCTCGCTTTTGCGGCTAACACGGATTTTTCGAGTATATTGTGGATGACATCGGGGTGCGTGTCAAAATATAATTCCAATTGTTCATTTACAAATGATTCAACAATACCTTTTACTTCGGAGTTGCCAAGTTTGCCTTTTGTCTGCCCTTCAAATTGAGGGTTTGGCACTTTTACGGATAATACCGCTGTCAATCCTTCTCGGACATCATCGCCAGAGAGTGATTCATCGATCTTTTTTGAATGTTTTGATTTTTTAAGAAACTCGTTTAAGGTGCGGGTAAGTGCGGATTTAAAACCAACAAGGTGCGTTCCGCCTTCTCTTGTATTGATGTCGTTTACAAACGAGTACATTATTTCGTTGTAGCCATCGTTATATTGAAGCGACAATTCGATTTCAATTTCGCCTTCCATGCCGTCTTCACGGGAGCCCTCGATGTAAACAGGTTCTTTGTGCAGTACATTTTTGTTTTCGTTTAAATAATTAACAAAACTTTTAACGCCGCCGTCAAATTTGAATTCGTGCTCTTTTATTTTTGAGAGCCGCTCATCACGAATGACGATTTTTAATCCCTTGTTGAGGAATGCCAATTCCCGCAGGCGATTGGAAAGTGCGTCATAATTGTGAGTAGTGGTTTCGAAAATTGACGAATCGGCTTTCCAGCGAATCACTGTTCCCCGTCGATCAGGAGTGTAAGCATAAGGCAAATCGGTTGTGGGAACTTCTTTTGCCTTGCCTT